>NZ_BADI01001241.1:0-1309 GCF_000333555.1 Herbaspirillum sp. B65
GCACATCTACGCGACCCGCCCAGGCCTTCGCGCACGATGAACTGGCACGCCAGTGCAGCCATCTGGCGCTGGCCATGGGCCTGGATGCAGACTTGCCGCCGCTGGCCCGGGTGTTCCTCTACCTGCCGCTGGAACACGCCGAAGACCTCGACGACCAGGAGTATGTGGTGCAGCTCATGGGCGCACTGGCCAAGGCGGCCAGCGCGGAAGACAAGGCGACCTTTGACGGCTATGCCGACTATGCGCGACGACACCACGCCGTGATCGCGCGCTTCGGACGCTTCCCCCACCGCAACCGCATCCTGGCGCGCGAGAGCACCCCGGAAGAAGTCGACTTCCTCAAGCAACCGGGCTCTTCCTTCTGAAGTTTTCGATAGCAGTACACTGATTCGGGGTTTTGCTGGAGCGGCATTTTCTTTTTCTCTAGACTCGCGGGCTTTCCTTTCCAGGATTTCCCATGCGCGGTCGCTCCCGAGGTTTCTCGATGATGGAGGTGCTGGTGGCCATGCTGGTCATCGGCACCGGTGCGCTGGCCATCGCCATGCTGCAACTGCACGCGCTGCGCAGTAGCCAGGACAGCAGTCTGCACGCCCGTGCCACCCTGATGGCGCAGGAACTGGCCGAACTGCGCGCGGCCTTGCCGGCCAGCGCTGGCGTCGCCGATCCCCTGTTGTTTTCCCTCGCGGCGGGCAAGCCGTTCACGGCCCATGCGGATTGCGAACAGAGTGCCTGCAGCCCGGCCGATTTCGTCCGGGCCAGCCTGGCCGACTGGAGCGGCCGGCTGGTCCGCGATTTCCCGCAAGCGCGCGTCATCGTCTGCCGTGACGGCCCGCGCCCGCCCCCCGAAGACTGGCGCTGCGACGGCATGGAAAGCAGCCCAGCCGTCCTGAAGATGGCCTGGCACCGCCCCGGCTCGGCCAAGGGGACGGCCGCTGCCGCCGCGCCGCTGGTGAGCCTGAACCTGGGCCGCTGACGATGCCGGCGCAATCCCCCTTCCCGGCGCGCGCGATGCGTCTGCATGAGACCGGACTGACCCTGGTCGAACTGATGATTGCGCTGGCCATCGGCCTCCTGGTGGTGCTGGTGGCCGGTACGCTGCTGCAGCAGGCGCGTGAGGCTTACCAGGAGATGGACGATGCCGGCCGCGTCGAGGAAACCGGCCGCGTGGCCCTGGATCACCTGCAACAAGTGTTGCGCCAGGCCGGCCATCTGCCGCTGGAAAGCCTGTCCGACGGCAGCTCGCCGGCCCTGCTGCCGGGCCTGCGCGGGCTGGATGACAGCCGCCAGGCCGAGGCCCTCGACCCGGCCG
>NZ_BADI01001240.1:0-940 GCF_000333555.1 Herbaspirillum sp. B65
CGCGTGCCCATCAACTGGGCGGTGCTGCGCGGTGAGACCGAAACCGGCGCCACCCTGCACGAAATGACCGCCAAGCCCGACGCCGGCGCCATCGTGGCGCAGACCGCCGTGCCCATCCTGCCCGACGACACCGCCCATGAAGTCTTCGGCAAGGTGGTGGTGGCTGCCGAAATGACGCTCTGGAAGGTATTGCCGGCCATGCTGGCAGGCAATACACCCAAGTTGCCCAATGATCTGGCCCAGGGCAGCTACTTCAGCGGCCGCAAGCCCGAAGATGGCCGCATCGACTGGCGCCGCACCGCTGGCGAGGTCCATAATCTGGTGCGCGCCGTCGCCCCCCCCTATCCCGGCGCCTTCGAGGAAATCGCGGGTGATAAAATTACGGTCACGAGAACCCGGCTGGTTCCGCCAGCAGCCCATCCTGCGTTGCAGCGGGCCCATGGTATGCAAGACAAGTTCTTCGAAGGCGGCAAGTTGTACGCCCGTTGTGGCGATGGCAACTTTCTCCAGATCCTGGGCATCCAGATCAATGATCAGGATGCTTCACTCAACAATTACCTGAAATACATGGCCTCCTGAAGTCCGGCCATTCACTAGCTCTCAACATTATGAAAAAAGTCCTCATTCTCGGCGTCAACGGCTTCATCGGCCACCACCTGTCCAAGCGCATCCTGGAAACCACGGACTGGCACGTCTATGGCATGGACATGATGACCGACCGTATCACCGACATCCTGGAAAACGAGGCCTACAAGTCGCGTATGCACTTCTTCGAGGGCGACATCACCATCAATCAGGAATGGGTGGAATACCACNGTCAGAAGTGTGACGTGATCCTGCCGCTGGTGGCCATCGCCACCCCCTCGACCTACGTGAACGCTCCGCTGCGCGTGTTCGAGCTGGACTTCGAAGCCACCTGCCGATCGTGCGGTCGGCCGCC
>NZ_BADI01001239.1:0-1706 GCF_000333555.1 Herbaspirillum sp. B65
CTTTTGCCCTGGGGCGCAGGCTTGGGTTTTCGATAGAGGGCCGAGCATACCACGGCCCAGTAGAGGACGTAGACGATCACCGACAGCAGCGCCGGACGGGCACGGTAGCCAGTCAGGGTCGAGACCAGATTGCCGAAGGTAGACGAATCATCCAGGAAGGACGAGGTATCCCAGAGCTGGCCGGTCAAGGTCATGGTCCAGTTGGCCGAGGCCAGGGCGTCGGAGTTTTCCAGCAGGACGTCGAAGAGCTTTTCCACGCCGGTCACCAACAGACCCGCAGCCAGCAACAGCAGGATCACTTCGGTGACCTGGAAGAAGCGGCGCCAGGAGAAGATCTTGCCGCCCAGTTGCAACAGATAGAAGGTCAGGAAGGCCAGGCCGAAACCGATCACGCCGGCCAGCACCAGCGAGGCCGGGCTGGCATCCTGCTGCCCCAGGCCGATGCCGTAGAGGAACACCGCCGTCTCGCTACCCTCGCGAGCAATGGCCAGCATCACCAGCACGAACACACCCCACCAGTTGCCGCTCTCGTAGCTGGACTGCATGGAGCTTTCCATCTCCTTCTTGAGGGTGCGACCGTGCTTGCGCATCCAGAACACCATCTGCACGATCAGCACCGCCGCGATCAGCACGATGGCGATCTGGAAGTAGGTCTGGGCGTCGCCCGAGAGCAGTTCGGAAAAGCCCAGCAGGGCCGCGCCCAGGGCGGCTGCCAGCACCACGCCGGCCGCCACGCCGCCCCACAGATAGGGGATGCCGCGGCGCGCGCCGACATCGCCGTTTTTCAGCCAGGCATAGAGAATGCCGACCACCAGAAGCGCCTCGACGCTTTCGCGCCAGACGATGAACATGACCTGTCCCATCAAACTTCCCTTCCTGGAAAAACCTGACTTCCGTGTCGCTTGCGTGCGGCCTGGCCCTTACTTGGCCACGATCACGCCCTGCGGCATGTTGAGGTGGAAGTCATCGAAAAACTTGTATTCACCCGGACGCAAGGGGGCGATCACCACGAAGGACTGGGCACCCGGCGCCAGCACCTTTTCCTTGCGCAGTTCGACACTTTCGAACTCGACGGCAGACTTGCCGGTGTTATGTACTTCGATCTTGATGCGCTGGCCGGCCGGCACTTCGATGCGCGGCGGGATCAGCTTGCCGTCCTGCATCTCCAGCTTGAAGGTCGGCAGGTCAGAGGCCTGCACCTGAGCAGCAAGCCCCAGCAAGGCCAGCGCCAAGCAACTGAGACGGACAATTCTTGCGATCATGAAGACTCCGGTAATCCTGAAAAATCACACCGGCCCGCCGCGAACAGTGCGGGCCGGGGTCACATCAATACTGCCTGGTCAACTGGAGCGCATCCAGTAAGCAGCTTAAGCAGTTTAGTAACCGCCCTTCTTGCCGATGCCGGCGAAGGTGAAGTCGTAGTTCAGCTCGAAGGTCTTGAACCACGGGCCGACCCCGGTTTCCTTGTCGACGTGGCGACCGAAGTGCGCATGTTCATTGGCCTGCGGCGAGGAGATGGTGAGCTTCAACTTGTACTTGCCCGGACCTTCGAGCTTGACGTTGTCGCCATAGTGCGGGCCGTCGTTGGCCACCATGGGCATCATGTCGCCCTTGATGGACTTGGTCGAGCCGACCTTGGTCAGTTCGTACTTCACGACCCAGTAGGGCATCCAATCACCTTTCGCGAACCCGTTGGGGTTCTTGGC
>NZ_BADI01001238.1:0-218 GCF_000333555.1 Herbaspirillum sp. B65
TGCCGTTGTTGAACGTGCGGTTCATTTCGATGTCGTCAATGCCTGCGGTCTTTTGCAGCCAGGCAAACAGCTCAGTCTGGGGCCAGCTGCCCTTCTTTAGATGAGCGGCAGTGCCTTCGGGCAG
Source organism: Herbaspirillum sp. B65 (assembly GCF_000333555.1). NCBI lineage: Bacteria > Pseudomonadati > Pseudomonadota > Betaproteobacteria > Burkholderiales > Oxalobacteraceae > Herbaspirillum > Herbaspirillum sp. B65. The sequence continues at coordinate 125 of NZ_BADI01001238.1, forward strand.
CACGCGGGGAATGTTTTCCAGCAGGCCGCCACCGGTGATGTGGGCCAGTGCCTTGATGGGATGTGCGGCCAGCGCGGCCAGCACGTTCTTCACG
>NZ_BADI01001237.1:0-1152 GCF_000333555.1 Herbaspirillum sp. B65
AGCGCATCGCGGCCGGACTGGCACCAATCGCGCCTATCTGGACGCCGTCCTGTCGCAGCAGCCAGCTCCTGTGCTGCGACAGCTGCAACGCCAGGCCGGACTGGCCAGCATCGAGGCCGAAACCGCGCTGCACGAGCTCGGCGGTCTGCGCCGCCAGCGCGACGCCCTGAGCGCCGATGAAGTCGCTTCCCTGCGCAGCCTGCGTGAACTGGCCGGGCAAGCCTCGGTTCAGTGGCACCGGCAAAACGGCCGCGCCGACGCTCCCTGAAAAACGGCGCTTCCCTTCATCTTTTTCCGGAGGGAAAGAGCGCAACCTCAACACCAGCGCGGATATCTGCCCAAACCTTCACTTGCCTCATCAAACCGGGGCAATGTTGTCATCCTGTCATTTTCGTGTGATAGATTGCGCTTCATGATTGGCACTACCGGAACAACGGCGACGACTGCGGCATGCAGCGCGAAGCGCCGGGCCGGTAACGCGCGCGGGGGCGCGCAGGCACACGCCAGACAACAACAACGACCGGCAGCAACGACCGGTCCTTATCGATGGGGGTACAGGCATGCCGCACAAACGCGCAGCCTTCGGGGAAAGTCATCTGATGCCGCAATCCACACTGCTGGCGCGGACACGCCACTGGCTGGGCAGCCTGCCGGCGGCTTGCGTGGTGGCGCTGGTGTCGGTGAGCTATGCGGTCAGCTATGCCGTCATGATCTTTGGCGGCAGCGGCGATGCCCTGCTGCAGGCCGGGCTGCCGCTGATGTTCGTCACCAGCGTGCTGTGCCTGCTGGTGATCTGCTTCACCAGTTCGCTGCCCTTCATGCTGGGCGGGGCGGACTCCAATTCGGTCGGCCTGCTCTCGCTGATGGTCGGCGGCATCAGCGCCACCATGCAGCGCGCCCAGCTCTCTGCGGCCGAGATCCTGGCCACGGTCACCATCGCCATCACCCTCAGCAGCCTCCTGGTCGGATTGGCGCTCATGGCGCTGGGCGCGCTGCGGCGCGGCAACCTGGTGCTGTTCGTGCCGTTCCCGGTGGTCGGCGGCTTCCTCGCCGGGACCGGCTATCTGCTCTGGAGCGGTGCCTTCACGGTGCTGACCGGACATCCCCTGGGGCTGGATGCCCTGCGCACCGGCATCGACCTGCACTGGCAGG
>NZ_BADI01001236.1:0-1835 GCF_000333555.1 Herbaspirillum sp. B65
CTCCGCTTCNAGATGGCCGGATCGGTGTAGAGCGAAGGATCCACCACCGCATCCTGTACCAGGTCGGCATAGGATGAATCGGTCTTGCGCGGGTGGAAGCGTAGCGGTGCGTTCATGGCTTTCTCCAGTGGCTTGCAGTCGTTGTCAGTGTTGATTGGGCGAGCTTGTCGGGGCAGTGCGTGTCACGGGCGTTGCTTGACTGCCTGTTCCAGATGCAGGCCCAGTGCGCAAATGCGTTCGTCATCGCCCTTGCGGCCGACCAGTTGCAGTCCGGCCTTGAGCGAGCTGCCGGCCATCGGCACCGGAATGCTCAGGGCCGGATGGCCGGACAGGTTGAAGGGCCGCACCAGCGAGGACAGCATCAGCACCGAGGCACCCTGGCGGATCGCTTCCAGCGTCGGCGGCAGCGACGGCAGCGTCGGCAGCAGCAGCGCATCGGCGTCGGCCAGCGCGGCGTCGACTTCGGCGCTGAAGGCGGCACGCACGGCTTCGGCCTGGGCCACCGCGTCATCGGTGGTGGCGGCGGCGGCCGAGAGGCGCTTCTCGATGTCGGCGCCCAGTTTGCCGAGGCCAAGCAGGTGGCCGAAAGCGTCATGCGTCTCGCGGTTGATGAGGGTCATGCCGGCCTCGAAGGCAGCGTGCATGTGATGCGGGGTCCAGGCATCGCCTTGCCAGCCGCTGGCGGCGAAGGCCGCAGCGACGGCCTCTGCGATCTCGGGATCGGCCTGCACCGTCACCAGTTTGACGCGGGCCTGTGCTGCCGCTGCGGTGGCGGCAGCGCGGTCGAAACCGGGCGCGATGCTGGCCATGGCGCTGATGATGAGATCCATGCTGCGCGCAAAGGGACCCACGCAATCCAGGCTGCTCACGGCCGGATAGGCTCCGGCGCGGCTGACGCGGCCGAAGCTCGTTTTGATCCGATCACGCCGCAGAAGCCCGCGGGCAGGCGGATCGAGCCGCCGGTGTCGCTGCCGATGGACATGTCCACCAAGCCCGCGCCCACGGCCGAGGCCGAGCGCTGGAGGGAGCCGCCGGTCATGCGGCTGGCGTCCTGCGGATTGACGGCGGTGCCGTTCCAGTCATTGATGCCGGTCATGCCGTAGGCCAGCTCGTGCATGTTGGCGCGGGCGGTGAGCTGCCAGCCGGCGTCGAGCAGCTTGCGAACCACGTCGGCGTGCGCTGCAGCCGGCGGCGCGTCGGCCAGGGCGGCGCTGCCGCCGCAAGTGGGCTGGCCGGCGATGTCGATGCAATCCTTGATGGCCACTGTCGGGCCGCTGCCACCGAGGTGAAAACGCGAGAGCAGGGCGTTGCCGGTGCCGGGGACGGTGCGTGCTGAAGTGTTGCTCATCCTGCCGCTCCCAGGCAGGCGATGCGGGCCTGCTGCTGCAGAGCGGCGAGGGCGGCCTGGCCATTGCGCTTGCGCGGTGTCGGCAGGGGAGAGGAAGAAGTTGGCTGGGGGCTCATGGCGCATCCGTTCAAATGGGGCCGACCAGGCTGGCAATCCACGTCGCGCGCGGCATGCAGGCGGTTTCCTTGGCTGATGTGAAGCATTCTAAAAGTCGCCTTAAAATAGATCAAATTGATGTAAAATATTTTTCACATAAGCGGCATGGATAGTGATCGCCGCTTTCCTTGATGTGACTCATCGGGCCCAGGCCCCCGCGCGACCCCCTCCGGAGACTGCTATGGCGACCTTCAACAACATGGACCTGAACCTGCTGCGCGTCTTCCAGGCCATTGCCGACGAACGCAGCCTGACCCTGGCCGGCAACCGCCTGCACCTGTCGCAGCCCGCCGTGAGCTATGCGCTCGGACGGCTGCGCCAGATCTTCGAT
>NZ_BADI01001235.1:0-258 GCF_000333555.1 Herbaspirillum sp. B65
CGAAAGCGGTCGCCATGAAGAACTGCTGCGCCTGCGCGGTGGTATCTACGCGCATCTGCACGCGCTGCAGGCGGGCCAGCCTGCAGCCGCTCAAGGGGGGAAAGCATGAGCCTGCATCATCGTTCCCAGGCCTGGATGGCCTTGTTGCTACGCTACCGCCGCCGCTTCCTGCAGGCCTGGCGCGATCGCCACCTGCAGCCCGAGGGTTTCTTCAACCAGCAGGAAGCCGAGTTCCTGCCGGCTGCGCTGTCGCTGCAG
>NZ_BADI01001234.1:0-1263 GCF_000333555.1 Herbaspirillum sp. B65
CAGAATACATCGAGGACGGCCACCACGGCGGCAAGGGCTCGGACGCCCACAAGGCCGCCGTCACCGGCGACACCGTGGGCGATCCCTACAAGGATACGGCCGGGCCGGCGGTCAATCCGCTCATCAAGATCATCAACATCGTGGCGCTGCTGCTGGTGCCCTTGCTGCCGACGGTGTCCTGACCCGATCTGACGGCAGCCCTGATTGTCGCCGCACGGATAGTCTGCCGTGCGGCGACCTGCGCATAATCCTCGCACCGCGAAGGGAAAGCCTGCATTGCCAGGCTGGCCGATTCGTCAAATAATGCCCCCTGATGTATCCCATCATCAATGGCTCGCCGGCCAGGCCATCCGCCTGGCTGCGCGCAGAGAAAAAACAGGAGACTCCATGCGTATTGAAGGAAATGTATTCATCGTCACCGGCGCAGCATCCGGTCTGGGTGCGGCCACTGCCCGCATGATCGCAGCAGCCGGCGGCAAGCCGGTGCTGGCCGATCTCAACGAGGAGGCCGGCAGTGACCTGGCCCGCGAACTGGGCGGCGTCTTCGTGCGCTGCGATGTCAGTTCGGAAGACGATGCCCAGGCCGTGGTGCGTGCCGCGCAAGCGGCCGGCAGCCTGCGCGGACTGGTCAATTGCGCCGGCATCGCCCCGGCCGAGAAGCTGGTCGGCAAGAATGGCCCGCACAGCATGGCGCTGTTCATGAAGACGCTCAACATCAACCTGGTCGGCAGCTTCAACATGGCCCGCTTTGCGGCCGATGCCATGGCCAAGACCGAGGCGCAGGAAGAGGGCGAGCGCGGCATCATCATCCACACCGCCTCGGTGGCCGCCTACGATGGCCAGATCGGGCAGACGGCCTATTCGGCTTCCAAGGGGGCCATCGTCGCCATGACCCTGCCGATGGCGCGCGATCTCTCGCGCAGCGGCATCCGCGTCATGACCATCGCCCCGGGCATTTTTGAGACTCCCATGATGCTGGCCATGCCGCAGGAAGTGCGCGATTCGCTGGGGCAGGCCGTCCCCTTCCCGCCGCGCCTGGGCCGTGCTACCGAATACGCCCAGCTGGCCCGCACCATCATCGAGAACGTGATGTTGAACGGCGAGACCATCCGCCTCGATGGTGCCATCCGCATGCAGCCCAAATAGACGGCATTTGCCTGCCAATTCTCTTGTCCACGGTGAGGGGGCTACTGATAAGCTCCCCTCATGGAGACCATGGAACACAAAACAGGCTTGATCCTGACCGGCGGCGGCGCACGGGCG
>NZ_BADI01001233.1:0-808 GCF_000333555.1 Herbaspirillum sp. B65
CCGACACGGCCGCGCAATGGGGACTCATCAACCAGGCGGTGCGAGCGGACGAACTTGATGCCGCCACCGAAGCGCTGGCGCGCGAGATCTGCAGCAAGCCGGCCATCTCGATTGCGCGCGGCAAGGCCATGGTGTACCGCCAGCAGATGATGGCGCTGCCCGATGCCTATGCGCATGCAGCCGAGGTGATGGCCTGCAACATCATGGATGCGGAGGCGATGGAGGGGATACAGGCGTTTCTGGAGAAGCGGCGGCCCAACTGGGCCGGGCGTGGGGATTGATCAGGTCTTCATCAGATACCAGAAAACGGGCCGGTCCTGCGCGTCCACTTCGGGCAAGGGCATGGCATCCCCTTCGCGCAATTCGCATTGCCGCTGTTCCAGCCGCCTTGCGAGCCAGCGGCCCGTACGCGGGCAAGGTTGATCCGGATACGCGGCCAGCGCAGTGCAGTTCTGCCGGTGTAGGTGATAGTCGCCGGAAAGGCGCAAGGCACGCAGGTCCAGCGTTGCCAGGATGCGGCGCAGCTCGTCGATGGCATCGTCGTCGTAGAAGCCGTCGCGCACCAGCAGGAATTTCTTCTTGCCCAGCGGGGTCATGGCGATGGCACCGGGGCGTTCTTCCACCCTCTCGATCAGGCCCGCTTCCTGGGCGGCCGACAAGGCCTCGTTGACCAGGTCGATGGGGAGGCCGTGCAGCACATCGGAATCCGGCACCGCGCTCAGGCGGATGGCTTGCGCGCCATCGTAGTCGGCCATGGCGAAGGGATAGAGGACGGCGCGGATGAAATCGTCGGGGGTGGATTCGATGT
>NZ_BADI01001232.1:0-1003 GCF_000333555.1 Herbaspirillum sp. B65
CGGGCGGCAACTGCATGGCGCTGCGGCCGAAATTCTCGCGGTCGGGAAAGCTGGGATGGGCGCCGATGGCCACATGGTTCTGGATCGCCCAGCGCACACTGCGGCGCATGGTGTTGGCATCGCCCGCGTGCCAGCGCAAGGCGATGTTGGCCGAGCTGACCAGGGTCAGCAGTTCTTCGTCGGTGTCGCAGCCTTCGCCGAGATCGGCATTGAGATCGATATGCATGGCGTTCCCTTATTTCTTGTAGAGCGTGGCGCGCGACCAGTCCAGTGCGGCGACCGTGGCGCGAATGGCGTCGAGATAGCGTTGCTGTTCCTCGGCGGCGGCCAGGGCGTCGGCCAGTTCGCAGGGTTCCAGACGCAGTGTGGCATTCAGTGGCGCTTGCGCCAGTTTCCACAGGTCGGCACCGATGACCACGCCGATCTTGGGATAGCCGCCGGTGGTTTGGGCATCGCCCATCAGGATGATGGGCTGACCGGAAGGAGGTACCTGGATCACGCCCGGTACCACGCCGTGCGAGAGCATGTCGCGGCTATGCTTGCGCTTGAGTTCCGGGCCTTGCAGGCGATAGCCCATGCGGTTGCTGTTGGGCGTGACGCGCCAGGTATCGGCCCACAATGCCTCGCGGGAGGCCTTGCTGAATTGCTCGAACTCGGGGCCGGGCAGTACGCGCAGGGTGACGTGCTGGCTGTGTTCATCGGCACGCAGCGCCAGACCGCTCCAGCGTGGCGAGCGCACCCCGAAGGCCGGGCCATGCACGGCCCTGGAGGCGGCGTGCGCGTCGCCGATGGGCAGCTTGTCACCGCGTTTGAGCGGGCGTCCCTGATGGCCGCCGAAGCCGGCCTTCAGATCCGTGCTGCGCGAGTCCAGCACCAGGGGAACATCGATGCCTCCGGCCACGGCCAGGTAGGTGCGCATACTGTGGCGTGGCGCCTGGTCTGGGGAGTTGAGTGAGTCGGCAGCGCTCGGACTGAGCTTGAGCACGCTGCCGGCCTGGACCGG
>NZ_BADI01001231.1:0-2003 GCF_000333555.1 Herbaspirillum sp. B65
AGGCGGAAGGTCTGTCCCAACTGGTCATCCAGGGCCGAGAGCTGGGGATCGTGGCAGATGGTTTTTCATTGGCCGAGCCGGCCTTGCTGCAATCGAAGCTGGCGGCCTGCGCGGTCGAGACCTTGAGGCTGGCCAGCAGGGCCGCGCTGCTGAACAGGAGAACGAGGGGCAGGGCTTTCATGGCGAGACTCTCCGTATTGCTGGAACTGATGGGGCGCCAGCATGGCACCGCCATCCCGCCGCCAAAACGCGGAGAAGAAAGGGATTTTTCCCAAAATCTTTGCACCTGAAAAAGCGTGTTGGGCATTCTTCACAATCGATGCTTGCGGCGTTTGCGCAAGGGCCGGCACATCCAAGTAGAATCGCGGTCTTCAACCACATCAAGCAGTCAATCCGGTGACCGTCGCACAGGACCATTTGCCCCCGTCGCAGCTCCGCCCAGGCGAGCGCGCCGGTTTCATCGTATCGCGCCATTGGCGCGATACGCCGGCCGGGGTCGAGATCGAACTATGGCTGGCCACTGACACTGGCCCGCAATGCCTGCGCCTGCCACCGCAACCGGCGGTGGCCTTCGTGCCGCAGGAACAGGCCGAGCGGGTGCAGGCGTTGATCCAGGGCGAACCTGGCATGGAGTTGCGCCCGCTGGAGCATTTGAAGGATCTCAGCCAGCGTGCGGTGCTGGGTCTGTATGCGCGGCAGTACCGCAAGCTGCTGAAGATGGAAAAGACCCTGCTGGCCGCCGGGATTGCCGTCTATGAAGCCGATATCCGCCCGCCCGAGCGCTACCTGATGGAGCGCTTCATCAACGCACCGCTGGCCTTCCAGGGTGTGGATGACGGTCACGGTGCGCTGGTCGAGGCGCGCATCCGCCCCTTGCCGGGCTATCGGCCACCCCTGAAGCTGGCCTCGCTGGATATCGAAACCAGTTGGCAGGGCGAGCTCTACAGCATCGCCATCGAAGGCTGCGGCCAGCGCAGCGTCTATGCACTGGGACCACCCAGCGGGGCGGTCGAGGCGGTGGATTTCGAGCTGCAGTTCTGCGCCACGCGCAAGGAGCTGATCGACTGTCTCAATGGCTGGATGGCACGTCACGACCCGGATGCCCTCATCGGCTGGAACCTGGTCCAGTTCGACCTCAACGTATTGCAAAAGCAAGCGCAGAAATACCAGACCACATTGCGCCTGGGCCGTGCCGGGCGCGTGCTGGAGTGGCGCGAACACGGCCTGCGCGCCAACCACCTGCTGGTGAGTGCGCCTGGCCGGCTGGTGATCGATGGTATCGAAAGTCTGCGCTCGGCGTTCTGGAACTTTCCCTCCTTCAGCCTGGAAAACGTGGCGCAATCGCTGCTGGGCGAGGGCAAGGCGATTGCCACGCCCTACCAGCGCATGGATGAGATCGACCGCATGTTCGCCGAGGACAAGGCGGCCCTGGCGACCTACAACCTCAAGGATTGCGAGCTGGTCACGCGCATCTTTGCCAAGACCGAAATCCTCGCCTTCCTGCTTGAACGCGCCAGCGTCACCGGCCTGCAGGCCGACCGCAGCGGTGGCTCGGTGGCCGCCTTCACCCATCTCTACCTGCCGCATATGCACCGCAAGGGCTATGTGGCGCCCAACCTGGGCGAGGCCGAAGCGCTGGCCAGTCCGGGCGGCTTCGTCATGGATTCGCGCCCGGGGCTGTATGACTCGGTGATCGTGCTGGATTACAAGAGCCTGTATCCCAGCATCATCCGCACCTTCCTGATCGATCCGGTGGGCTTGGTCGATGGCACCCTCAATGAACCGGAGGCGCAGACCGTGCCTGGTTTCAACGGGGCGCGCTTTTCGCGCCGGAGCCATAGCCTGCCGGCCATCATCGAACAGATCTGGCAGGGCCGCGAAGTGGCCAAGGCCCAGGGCAACAAGCCCTTGCAGCANGCGCTGAAGATCATCATGAATTCCTTTCTACGAGTCCTGGGCTCGACCGCCTGCCGCTTCTTCGATTCGCGCCTGGCCTCCTCCAT
>NZ_BADI01001230.1:0-1485 GCF_000333555.1 Herbaspirillum sp. B65
CGGCATTTACAGCTCCTTGATCTGGTATTCGATCTTGAACAGTTCGTTGTCACTGCGCACGCCCAGCTTGCGGAAGGCCGATTGCTTCTGCCCGCTGATGGTCTTGACGCTGCGTGCGAATTTTTCCGCGATGTCGGTGACCGACATGCCGTCCAGGCAGCAACGCAGGACTTCCCGTTCGCGCGGCGACAGGCTGGGCATGTCCGACAGCGAGTCCGGCGAGACGTCGGTGCCGCGCGGTCGCCGGCGCGGCGGGCGCACTTCGGGCTGGCTGCGCGTGGCCGCTTCGGCGGCCTGCATGATGGCCAGCTCGCGGGTCATGGTGCTGTTGAGGTATTCGCGTCCCCGGCTGATGGTGCGGATGGCCAGGATCAGTTCGGCCAGCTCCTGCGATTTGCTGACGAAACCGCGTGCCCCCGCCTTCATCGCCATGGCCACCGTCGCCGGGCTGCTGTGGGCCGAGGTCACCAGGATCTTGGAACGCGGAAAGCGCACGCGCAAGGCGCGGATCAGGTTGAGACCGTCGATGTCATTGCTCCCCAGCGAATAATCGATCAGCAGCAGATCGGCCGGCGAGGCGCGCAGAGCCGCCATCAGCTCCTTGCTGGTGGCGAAAGCGCCGACCACGGTGAAATCCGGCTCCTCGGCCAGGCGCTTGGCCAGGCCGTAACGCACCACGGCGTGGTCGTCCAGCAGCGCGATGCGCAACGCCGATGCCAAGTTCCATGTCATGCGCTATCCCCTCGAATTCTGATCATGTGAAGCTGCTGCGATGCATCATCATCCCCCTCCTGATGCCGCCGCTGACGAAGGCGTTATTGTGGTCGAGCGCCGCCTTCCGGCGCATAAGAATCGTCTGAAAAACAGTGACAAATCGCAGAATTTTTATACCTTAGCGCGCTTGCGGGAAGCTGACGAAGGCGTCAGCTTTGTAACACCCTGTATGAAGAACAATGCTTGCTGCGCTACAGTGACGCTCGGCCGCCGCTGCACGGGATCGCGGGGCGGCCAGACCCGCGCATTACACTTTATTACAGCCCGCGTGCAAGACCATCACCATACTGGCCTGCAGCTGTTCTCCCCAATTTTCGACCTCGCGAGGCTCGTCGATGCAAGCGCCCTTCAAGCAGCTTTTTCCTTCACGTTCAGCCTGGCTGATGCTGGCACTGGTTGCCTGCACCTTGGGGCAGGCCCAGGCGGCTGGGCCGACTTCCGCCAGTGCCCCGCTGTCGGAACAGGAGCGCGCCCTGCACGTACTCAACCGGCTCGCCTATGGCCCGCGTCCCGGCGATCTGGAGCAGGTGGAGCGCATGGGCGTGAAGCGCTACATCGACCAGCAACTGCATCCCGAGCGCATCCCCCTGCCCGATGACTTGCAGGCGCGCCTGGCGGCGCTGCCGGGCCTGCAGATGACGCCGGCACAGTTGTTCGTCGACTATGGCCCGCCGTCCTTCGACCGCAGCGCCAGCAAGGAAGAGCAGCAGG
>NZ_BADI01001229.1:0-1311 GCF_000333555.1 Herbaspirillum sp. B65
GAGCGCAAGCTTGCGGAGTTGAAGCGCACGCCGGGCGTCAGCAGGAGCAGCTCGTCGAGGTCGTGGGGGACGGGCAACTGGGGCATTTGTCTGAGCGATTCCAGTTGCCGAAATCCACCGTGCTCAAGCTGCTGGGCGAGCAGGCCAGCCTGGCCAAGGCCGGCCGGCAGGCTATGTGGTCGCGTCAGGGGAAGATCACGCTGGTGTTGGCCTCTGTGCAGATGGCCGCGCTGACGGCGGCGCTCAACAAGCTCGATCAGGAGGAAGGCGATGCCTATGTGGATACGCTCATGTCCGTGATGGGCAGTACCGCTGGTTTGTTGGAGGGGGCGTTCGGAATTTCTGCGGCGGCGGTGGAAATCAGGAGCGCCGGGAACAAGCTGGTGCTTTCCAGCAGTCTCATGGCGGCCTCTGTTTTGCGTCTGTTGTCGGGGATGGCCGGGGCGGCGGCTTCTGGGTTTGATATGGTTGCGGCATATGCAAAATACTCTTCTAGAAACACGAGAGGTGAGCGATTGGCTGCCAGGCCGTATCTTTTTGGCGCTGTATTTTTTGCCGCTTCTGCTATTTCGGCATCTGGCAGCTTCACTATCGCTTTTGCTAACGCTACGGTGTCGAGATTCGTGATTTCACGAGCGATCGTAGTCGGACTAGGCGGTGCAACGAGCGCAACGATGGTTGCCGCGACTGCTACAGGAATTGGGATTCTTTTGGGAATCGCAGGTTTTGCCTTTGCTCTATATGCTGAGAGCCTTGAAGACGACTTGAACGAAATCTTCTTGAAACGCTGTTACTGGGGCAAAAGCGAGCGTACCGAAACACGCTTCGCAGCGGCTGAAGAACCCCTGGACAAGAGAAATCTCGAGGAGATGCTGACGTGGAGCGAGCGCGGATTGGCGGCCGAAGTGAAGGGTTTTCAGTCGCTGTCAGTCGGTGTCAAGGCGTCTCTGACCTGGTCGAAGAATTACTCCAGCGATAACGTCCTCCAGGCCCGCATTGAGGTTGTCCATGAAGGACAGGCGCCACGGGTCGCTTATACCGTGCAATTGCTGCCGGAGAATCTTGGCCGAACGGCGGAAGAGTCGGCATTGATGGTGCTGGATGCAGACAGCCGACGCTATGTCCTAGATATCAAGATGCCGTTGGATGCTAAAACCTGGAACGCAGCGCAGTCCGCGCATTTGACTTATCGCCTTTATGAGGAAGTTCCGCGAGCGCCGTTTGCCCAAGATGCCTTTGAACTCAAACGCGTCTAACTATCGGGATTCTCATCATGAAGAAAAATCATCGCCGCGAACGACAATCGCGCAG
>NZ_BADI01001228.1:0-1117 GCF_000333555.1 Herbaspirillum sp. B65
TCTGTCAGGCGCGCTCGAAGATCGCCGCCAGCCCCTGGCCCCCGCCGATGCACATGGTCTCGAGACCGTAGCGCGCCTGGCGCCGTTTCAGTTCATGCAGCAGCGTGGTCATCATGCGTACGCCCGTCGCGCCGATCGGATGCCCGAGTGAGATCGCCGACCCGTTCACGTTGAGGCGATCGGGATCGTTCCATCCCCAGCCCTTCAATACCGCCAGCACCTGGCAGGCGAACGCCTCGTTCAATTCCACCAGGTCCATCTGGTCCAGCGTCAGGCCGGTTCTTGCGAGCAGCCTGGCGACCGCAGGCACCGGTCCGAACCCCATGGTCGCGGGTTCGCAGCCGGCAGCGGCCCAGCCAACCAAGTAGCCCATCGGCTGCAATCCCAGTTCATCGAGCTTGTCTTCCGCCACGATCAGGCATGCCGCCGCGGCATCGTTCTGCTGGCTGGAATTGCCGGCCGTGACTACGCCTCCCGCCATCAACGGACGCAATTTGGCCAGCGTCTCCATGCTGGTCGACGCGCGGATACCTTCGTCGCGCCTGACGAGCAATGGTTCGCCCTTGCGCTGCGGAACCGTGACCGGGACGACTTCCGCGTCGAACCGCCCGGCCTCCCAGGCCGCAGCCGCGCGCTGGTGGCTGCGCATGGCGAAGGCGTCGGACTCTTCCCGGCTGATCCCGAACTGGGTGGCGAGATTCTCGGCAGTCTCGATCATGCCGGAGATGGGGCCGAAGCGAGACTCGGGTTGCGAGCGCTCGCGGCCGCGTTCGAGCCGGTCGTGCATCGTCACGCTGCCGGAGCGGCTGCCCCAGCGCATATCGGTGGTGTAGTACTCGATATTGCTCATGCTTTCGACGCCACCCGCCATCACGACGTCGGCAGCGCCGGTCTGGACCATCATGGCCGCGCTCACGATGGCCTGCAGGCCGCCGCCGCAACGGCGGTCGAGCTGCATGCCGGGCACGTCGACCGGCAGTCCTGCCTGCAGCGCGATCCAGCGTCCGACGCAGGGTGTCTCGCTGCTGGCATACGACTGGGCGAACACAACGTCCTCGATGCGACCCGGATCGATGCCGCTGCGCTTTAAAACTTCCCGCGCGGCGATGGCGCCCAA
>NZ_BADI01001227.1:0-162 GCF_000333555.1 Herbaspirillum sp. B65
TGAAAAAGAATACGGCGCTCCCGAAGAGAGCGCCGTCATGATGGTTCATCAGGACTCAGGCATGTCGCAGGGTACGCCCATGCTTGCGCTGGTACATCGCCTGGTCGGCGGCATGAAGCAGCGCGCTGAAGTCGCACATCTCCGAAGGCGTCACGGTGGCCG
>NZ_BADI01001226.1:0-1041 GCF_000333555.1 Herbaspirillum sp. B65
CGGAGAGCGGCGTTTGAGCGAGGCCACGCTATTCAGCGGTCAGCCCCAGTTCAGCGGTCATGTCCCGAAATTGGCCCAACAATTCGAGGTAAGGCGGTTCTGCTTTCGCCGAGCGGGTGTTGAGGGCGGCGATGTCGGCATCCAGGGCGGTCCTTCCGTCATGGGCCGCCATGAAGGCCTGGATCTCTGCACGACGTTTGGACAGCGTTTGACGTTGATGCTCCGAGACGCCTTTGATTTGGAAATACTGCCCGTCAGGCATGATTTGAAATCCAAGGCGAGCGAGTTGATACGCCAGGTCCACACGAAATAGCATCCCGGTCACCATCTTGTGATCGAATTGAGCCTTGTTGTCCAAAGCACTCCATTCTTTGGAGCCCGATCTTTTACCGAGATTGAACAGGAAAGCATGAACGTGCAATTGCGGTTGAAGGGCTCGGCTGGCGAAGTGCGGGTAGCAGGCGGCAATGATGGAAGAGACCTTCTTCTTGATTCGTCCACCTGCTCCATGGCGGGTCACGGAGATGGACTCGGTGTAATCGAGGGCCGATTGCACGGCCTTTTGCATGCAGTCGTTGATGGCGGACTGCGTGGCAGGGTGGGCAGCGGCAAAAACCGCCGACACGTCTTTGGGGGCACTGAACGTCATATCGATGCCCATGACATGAGCGGCACCCGCTCCACGAACCAGCGGCTTGCCATCGGAGGGCGAGTAGCCCCACGCTAATTTTTCAACTTGATCCAGTTCTACGGTATCGGAGAGTGCAAAATCATCCGTCCCACGGCCCGCCCAAAATGCTTGAGGTTCAGGCACGGAGTGGTCTGGGCTGAGATAATCAAGGAAGTCCGTGCGTTGCCGTGTTCCTGATGATTGCAGGTAGAAGAGATAGCCACCTTTCGTTGTGGCTGAGTGCTTGACTTGGTTGTAAGCACTGTTGATTTTGGCGATGGAAAGCACCGATCACCTGGGAGCGGATGAGGGGTGCTTTTTACTGGATGCTTGAGCAAGTGGCATGTCTGGATTCCTCCTTGCTATGCAAT
>NZ_BADI01001225.1:0-444 GCF_000333555.1 Herbaspirillum sp. B65
CCATCGCCCATGACGATGGCCTGGCTTGGTTCGGCACCGATCTCGCGGCAGATGCGCTCCACCGTTGCACGCTTCTCGTCGGCATTGACGATACCGCCGACCACCTTGCCGGTGAGCTTGCCGTCGGCCACTTCCAGCGTGTTGGCGTGGGTGTAGTCCAGGTTCAGGCGTGCCTTCATGCGGTCGGTGAAGAAGGTGAATCCGCCTGAGACCAGCAGCGTCTTGAGGCCGGCGGCCTGCACTGCCTTGAGCATGTTTTCCGCGCCCAACGACAATTGCAGGCGCTCATCGTAGACACGCTGCAGCGCGCCTGCATCCAGGCCCTTGAGCAATGCCACACGGCGGGTCAGGCTTTCGTTGAACTCGATCTCGCCGCGCATGGCGGCTTCAGTGATCTCGGCCACCTGCGGTTTCAACCCCTGCATGTCGGCGATCTCGTCGATG
>NZ_BADI01001224.1:0-1597 GCF_000333555.1 Herbaspirillum sp. B65
AAGAGGATGATTGCTCATGATTTTTGACTCTGGGCTGAAGATGCGGGGTGTAAAAAATGCGGTTAAGAACTTCACGAAAGAAACATCAGTGCTGCTGCCAATCCATGCTGGCCTCGAGGCCGCCGCGGCCTGATAGAGCGTGGCTTCGGCGTAGTGTTTGCCGACCAGCATCAATCCCACGGGCAGGCCGTCGACCGTGCCACAGGGAATGGACATGGCCGGGTGGCCGGTGATGTCCAATGGCGCGGTGTTGCCGATCATCTCGAACGCGCGTGCGACATAGTCGGACAAGGGGCAGCCTGCGGCGGGCAATGGCTGCGCGATGATGGGGACGGTGGGCATGACCAGCAGATCGAAATCGGCCAGCGCCTTGTCGTAGCCGGCACAGGCACGGCGGGCGATGTTCTGGGCCTTGGCGTAGAAGCGACCTTGATACCGGGTCAACCCGTATTGGCCAACGAACATGCACAGCTTGAGCGTGGCCGACAGATCGTCGGCATGTTCGCGCCAGTGGGCGTGACGGTCCAGCAGACCAAGGTCGTAGAGACCCTTCCAGTTGAAGCCCATGCCGTTGCCATGCATCATCTGCATGGTCAGGCCTTCGCAGCCGATGGGCTGCCAGAGGGCGCCGGCCAGCACATGTTCCTCGACCGATACGGTGGCCACTGATGCCCCCAGTTTTTCCAGTTGGGCAATCGCCTCCTGCACCTTGTCGGCCACCCGCTTATCCATATTGCCCAGGGCAAAACCTTCGGTGAGGATGCCGATCTTCAGACCACGCACGCCACGATCAAGCGCTGCGGTATAAGGCTGCACCTGGGGCGCGTATTGACGCGGATCGAGGCCATCGGCGCCGGCGATGACTTCCAGCATCAGCGCGTTGTCGCGCACGTTGGCGGTGATCGGTCCCACATGATCGACCGTCGCTTCAATGGGCATGACACCGGTATAGGGAACCAGGCCATGCGTGGCCTTCATGCCATAAGTGCCGCAGAAGGCCGAGGGAATGCGGATCGAGCCGCCCTGATCGCCACCGATGGCCATGTCCGCTTCGCCTGCCGCCACCAGCGCAGCACTACCCGATGAGGAACCACCGGAACCATAGCCGTGGCGACGCGGGTTGTGGACCGGCGCGGGATCGGAGGTATGGCTGCCGCCCGACAGGCAGAAATGCTCGCAGGTGGCCTTGCCCAGAATGGTGGCACCGGCATCGAGCAGGCGGGTCACGACGCTGGCGTCGTAGCTCGGCACGAAGCCTTCCAGCGTGGAAGAACCATTCATCATGGGCACACCCGCTAGCGCCACATTGTCCTTGAGCACCACGGTGCGGCCCGCCAGCTTGCCCTCCGCGGCGCCCTTGACGGTGCTTTTGCAGGCCCAGGCGTTGAGGGGATTGTCCTTGGCGGCGGGACGTGCGCCAGCCGAGCGCGGGTATTTGATGGCAGGAATTTCATCGGGCAAGCCATCGATGACATCGTAGGCATCGAAGCTGGCCTGCATCAAGTCCAGATATTGACTGGCCTGCTTATTGTTCAGATGATAAAAGAAAATGATGAAGTTGCGTTTCTTTCATTATCTTTAATACAACACTTGGAGA
>NZ_BADI01001223.1:0-1916 GCF_000333555.1 Herbaspirillum sp. B65
ATGAAGAGTAGGCAAAGCACCCGCCAGTTGACGAAGAACTGCGCCCTTTCCCTGGTTCTTGTTCAACTGCTGCATGGTGTTGCATGTGCTGGCCTCACCTGGTTCAGGAGTCGCTACTTCCGGTTGAGCCTGGGTGGGTAATTGCGAAGGAATTTCATAGTCTTCCGCTGGATGCGGGGGGGATGTGACATTCATCATATTGGTTCCATTTTTTAGTTGACTGAAACAGATCGGGTCGCCATAGGCAGATCGCTGCCAACGACTTTCTGTTTGTAGAGATCTGTTGCGAGATGCAGGTCCATGCGCCATCGGCAGAATCCGTGCAGTCGGGTTGAGCTTCTGGAGCATTGCCTTGAGGGCCGCGAAGGTGCTCGCATCGATCAGGTCGACGCGGCTGACCAGGATCACGTTGGCGTACTCGACCTGTTCGATGAGCAGGTCGGAAAGCCGGCGAGTGCTGCTGCCATCGGCCTGCGTGACGGCGACGTGCTCAGACAATTGCTGTTCGAATGTTTCGCCGTTGACCACCGTGACCAGCGTGTCCAAGCGTGCCAGCTCGCTCAGGCTGAAGCCGTCGCGGTCGAGAAAGGCAAAGGTCTCCGCCACCGGAATGGGTTCGGAAATGCCGGTCGATTCGATCAGCAGATAATCGAAACGGCCCGACCTTGCCAGCGCGCTGACCTGCTCCAGCAAGTCGGCGCGCAAGGTACAGCAGATGCAGCCATTGCTCATCTCCACCAGCTCATCGTTGCCGCGGTACAGTTCGGTGTTGCGCCTGACATCGTCGCCATCCATGTTGACTTCGCTCATGTCATTGACGATCACCGCCACTTTCATCCCGGCCCGGTTGCGCAGGATATGGTTGAGCAAGGTGGTCTTGCCAGATCCGAGAAATCCCGATAACACCGTCACCGGGATTCTCTGCGCCTGAGCATTCAACAACACCTCGGGCGCCGGTTTGTTCATGCGAGTCCACCTTGTTGCGCTACCTTGTCCAGATAGCCTTCGAACAGATCCACCACCACGAAGCCATCATCGCAAGCATCGCCCCACACATCACGGTTCCTGAACTGGACGTGATAGGTCGGCTGCATCACGGCACTCTTGTCGCCGTGGCCGATGGTGTCGGGGAAGGGCCACTGTTCGGTGGTACGGTGGAGCACCACGCCTTCTTTGCCGCGCACATAGCCTGGGCAGCGGATGTGGCCGGTGACACGTTCGTCGCGTACCAGCACGCGGTCGCCGACTTCGAAGGGCGGGCGGCCGGTGATGGCGGGGCGGCCCTTGGACTGCACGGGGCTGGCCAGTTTGAAGTGGGAGCCTAGTGCTTCATCGAGTTCTTGTTGGGTCAGCACGCCTTGCTCGACCAGCAGCGATGCGGTGGCGATGACATAGCGCTCGTAGTACTGGGTGTTGGCCTGCTGGCGGAATTCGATGCGTTCCACCGCGTGACGCACTTCGTCCACGCTGTAGAGCTTCATGTGATCGGCACCCAGGAACATCAGGGTATAGGCCAGGTGCTCCCAGTCCTGCTTGAAGACCTTCTTGTAATCGAGGCTGTTGATGGTATGCGGAATACGGCCGAAGCCTTGAACACCGCCGAGGTCGTGAAAGCCATCCATGTTTGAATCTCCGTTAATTGAATGTGAAAGAGAAGTGCTCGGGGATAGGGGCCGCGATTAGCCCACCTTGGGCAGGGCCACGCCGATGAGCACATCCTTGGTGATGAGCTTGCTGAGTGCCTCTTCGCTCCAGCCTTCGGTGCCGGCCGGGCGCATCGGCAGCACCAGGTAACTGGTCTCAGCGCTGGTGTCCCAGACTTTCACGGCCATGTCCTTGGGCAGTTCGGTGCCGAGTTCGGCGAGCACTGTACGTCCCTCGCGCACCAGGCGGGCGCGGAATTCGAAGCCCTTGTA
>NZ_BADI01001222.1:0-916 GCF_000333555.1 Herbaspirillum sp. B65
CTGCTCATGGCCCGAACTGAATCTGCTCGGAACCCGGGAGCCGGAAGTCTACGGATCCACCACGCTGGCCGATATCGAACAGCGTGCGCAAGAACAGGCCCGCGCTGCCGGCGCCTCCCTGGTGGCCTTCCAGAGCAATCACGAAGGCGCGCTGATCGACCGCATCCACCAGGCCCGCCACGAGGGGGTGGATGGCATCATCATCAATCCGGGCGGACTGACCCATACCAGCGTGGCCCTGCGCGATGCGCTGGCCGGGGTGGCCATTCCCTTCGTGGAGGTGCATATCTCCAATATCCACCAGCGCGAGGAGTTCCGGCATTTTTCCTACCTGTCCGGCATTGCCCGGGCAGTCCTATGCGGCTTCGGGGTCCACGGCTATTCGCTGGCCCTCGATTACTGGCTGCGTCAATCCTGAGGGCGGGCTCACCGCTGCGCACGGATCGCTTCACGTACTGCAAGACCTGACTGACTCGCCGGCGGCCGCAGAGCGCCGGCGCTTCGTTTAACACTACTCATCTACATTCCGAGGGATTCAAATGGATTTACGAAAACTCAAGACGCTCATCGACCTGGTTGCTGAATCGGCCATCGAAGAACTGGAAGTCACCGAAGGCGAAAGCAAGGTCAGGATCGTCAAGTCGTCCCCGAATGCCCAGAACCAGGTGGTGATGGTGCCGCAACAGCAAGCCTACGCCCCGGCCGCCGCGCCCGTGGCCGCACCGGCGGCTGCCCCGGTGGCCGCCGCCCCGGCTGCTCCGGCCGTGCCGGAAGGTCATATCGTCAAGTCGCCCATGGTGGGCACCTTCTACCGTTCCTCGGCCCCGGGCGCACCGGCCTTCGGTGGAGTGGGCAAAGAAGTCAAGGAAGGCGATACCCTGTGCATCATCGAAGCCATGAAGCTGCTCAACGAAAT
>NZ_BADI01001221.1:0-939 GCF_000333555.1 Herbaspirillum sp. B65
GGCCTGCCCATATCCTGGCGCGCGAATTCCTGGTGCCGGAACTGCTGCAGCACCAGGCCACGCCCCAGGCGCTGGCCGATGCCATGTGGTTCCAGTTGGAAGATCACGCGCACCAGCAGCGCCTGGCGCGGCGCTTTGCCGACCTGCATCAGTCCCTGCTGCGCGATACCAGCCGGGAGAGCGCCAACGCGGTATGTGAAGTCATGGGTGCAAGACGCCGTTGACATGCAGGGATGAAGGATCGCTGCGGCGATCGGTTTATAAGTTTGATGAAGGAAATTGCTATGCCCAAGGCGGCGCCCCAGACCCTGGCTTTATTCGACGACTATACCGGCGAGATCATCTGCGGGGTCGATGAGGCCGGCCGTGGTCCGCTGGCCGGCCCCGTCTTTGCGGCCGCCGTGATCCTCGATCCGGCGCGTCCGGTCAAGGGCTTGCGTGATTCCAAGAAACTCTCCGAAGCCGCGCGTGACAGCCTGGCGCTGGAAATCAAGGAATCGGCCCTGGCCTGGGCCATTGCTTCCTGCAACGAGCAGGAAATCGACGAACTCAACATCCTGCACGCCAGCATGTTGGCCATGCGGCGCGCGGTGGAATCGCTCTCGACGCTGCCCACGCTGGCCTTGATCGATGGCAACCGCTGCCCGGTCATGAGCATTCGTTCCGAAGCCATCGTCAAGGGCGACGACAAGGTGCCGGCCATCTCGGCCGCCTCCATCCTCGCCAAGACCGCCCGCGACGCCGCGCTGATGGTCTTGCACGACACCTATCCGCACTACGGTTTCGACCGCCATAAGGGCTATCCGACCCCCTTGCACCTGGAAATGCTGCGCCTGCATGGCGTCTCGCCGGTCCATCGCCGCTCCTATGCGCCGGTCAGGGCCTTGCTGTCTGCCCAGACCGTGATGCCGGCGTTGACGAGATGAGCATGAAACTGAT
>NZ_BADI01001220.1:0-8510 GCF_000333555.1 Herbaspirillum sp. B65
ATCAAGACCGTCAACGCCTTGTCCCACTACACCGACTGGACCATCGGCCACGTGCACTCCGGTGCCCTGGGCTGGGTCGGCTTCGTCACCATGGGGGCGATGTACTACCTGATTCCGCGTCTGTCGGGCAAGACCCAGATGTGGAGCAAGGACTTGATCGAAATCCACTTCTGGGTTGCCACCATCGGCATCGTGCTCTACATCGCCGCCATGTGGATCGCCGGTGTGATGCAAGGTCTGATGTGGCGCGCAGTCAATGACGACGGCACCCTGACCTACAGCTTCGTGGAAGGCGTCAAGGCAACCTACCCGTACTACGTCATCCGTCTCGTCGGTGGCCTGATGTACCTGTCCGGGATGCTGGTGATGGCCTATAACACCTGGCGCACGATGCGCGGCACCGAACTGGCTGTCGCACCGATTCCTGCCGTGACCAACGCTGCGCACTGATTGGGGGAAATATGAAGTTTTCGCATGAATGGATTGAGAAGAACCCCTGGCTGCTGATTGGCCTGGTGCTGCTGGTGGTCAGTGTGGGTGGCCTGGCCGAAATCGTGCCGCTGTTCTTCCAGAAATCGACCACCGAGCCGATCGCCGGCCTGAAGCCCTACTCGGCCTTGCGCCTGGCAGGTCGCGATATCTACATCCGCGAAGGTTGCTACAACTGTCACTCGCAGATGATCCGTCCGCTGCGTGCCGAGACCGAGCGCTATGGTCACTATTCGGTGGCCGGTGAGTCGGTCTACGACCACCCCTTCCAGTGGGGCTCCAAGCGTACCGGTCCTGACCTGGCACGCGTGGGCAACCGCTACAGCGACGAATGGCATCGGGCCCACCTGCACAATCCGCGTGACGTGGTGCCGGAGTCCAACATGCCGGCCTACCCGTGGCTGGAGCAGACCAAGCTGGACAATTACGACATCGTCTCGCGCATGAAGGCCTTGAAGCGCATCGGCGACCCGTACACCGAAGAAGACATCAAGAATGCCCCGGCCGAACTGGTCGGCAAGACCGAACAGGATGCGCTCATCGCCTACCTGCAAGGCCTGGGTATCCTGATCAAGGCGGAGAGATAAGACCATGATTGAAATGATTACCGATCCACGCAGCCTGATCACGCTGATCAGCTTCATCACCTTTGCCGGCATCCTGTGGTGGACCTACGTCGGCCACAAGCCCGCCGATTTCGAGCAAGCCGAGATGATCCCCTTCGCCGATGGCGATATCGGCCAGCCGGCTGCCGCAGCCGATGACAAGGAGGTGCGCCATGGCTGATTTCACCAATGGTTTCTGGAACCTCTGGATCATCGTCCTGACCGTGCTGGGCATCGCCGGTTGCGCGCTGCTGCTGTGGCAGCAATCCAGCTGGAAGGTCAAGAAGGGTGACCAGCCCATTCCCGGTTCGACCACCGGCCATGTTTGGGACGAAGACCTGACTGAACTGAACAACCCGCTGCCGCGTTGGTGGATGTGGCTGTTCTACCTGACCATCTTCTTCTCGGTGGGCTACCTGATCGCCTATCCCGGCCTGGGCAACCTGCCCGGTACCCTGGGCTGGCGTTCTACCGGCGAGCACGATGCCGATGTGAAGAAGGCCGAAGCCAAGTACGGCCCGCTGTTCGACAACTACCTCAAGCAAGACCTGAAGGTGGTGGCGGCCGATCCGCAAGCTCATGCCATCGGCGAGCGCCTGTTCCTGACCTACTGCGCGCAGTGCCACGGTTCGGATGCCCGCGGCAACAAGGGCTTCCCCAACCTGACCGACAACGACTGGCTGCATGGTGGTACCCCCGAGATCATCAAGGAAACCATCATGAAGGGGCGTCATGGCGTCATGCCGCCGATGGCCGCCGCCGTGGGGAGCGCCCAGGATGTCGATAACGTCGCCAACTACGTGCTGAGCCTGTCCAATTCTGCCCATGACCCGATCAAGGCCGAGCTGGGCAAGCCCAAGTTCGCGGCCTGCGCGGCCTGCCACGGCGCGGGTGGGGTGGGTAACCAGGCCATCGGTGCGCCCAATCTGAGCGACAAGATCTGGCTCTATGGTGGCAGCATCGACACCATCAAGGAAACCATCAACAAGGGCCGCGACAACACCATGCCGGCGTTTGGCGAATTCCTCGGTGAACCCAAGGTGCATGTGCTGGCAGCGTATGTCTGGAGCTTGTCCAACAAGCCCAGCAATGCCGCCGCCAAGTAAGGCATCGTGATGAAGTAATCCCGCGCCGGGGCCGACGCAGACACAGATCTGCGCGGCCCCGGCGTGTTTCTTGATTGCGCTTCCAGCTCCCGTCCAGGGCCGGAGCGCAGAGAGTGAAAGCAGAGCAGGAAAAATCATGGAAAAGGCCGTAACCACAACCCGGCAGGGCAAGGAAGGGGACCCGCCACCCAACCCCGAGGGCCAGCCAGGCCAGGGCAGCAAGGATGGCAAGGATGAATATGCCGTCATCCGCATGTATGCCGCACGTGAACAGATCTACCCGCGCGAGATCCAGGGCCGCTTCGCCAGCCTGCGCTGGCTGTGCGTGTTCCTGACGCAATTGGTGTTGTACGGCCTGCCGTGGATCAACTGGAACGAGCGCCAGGCCGTGCTGTTCGATCGGGCGTCCCGCAAGTTCTACCTGTTCGGCCTGGTCCTGTGGCCGCAAGACTTCATCTGGCTGGCGGCCTTGCTGATCATTTGTGCCTTCAGCCTGTTCCTCTTCACGGCCATCGCCGGTCGTGTGTGGTGCGGTTATTCCTGTCCGCAAACGGTCTATACCGAGATATTCCTGTGGATCGAGCGCCGTATCGAAGGCAATCGCAGCGCCCGTATGCGCCTGGATCGTCAGCCCTGGTCGTTCGACAAGCTGTGGCGCAAGTCGGCCAAGCACCTGGCTTGGGGCAGCGTGGCCCTGTGGACGGGCATCAGCTTCGTCGGCTACTTCTCGCCGATCCGTGACCTGCTGCCGGAAATCGGCGCCTTCGCGCTGGGCCCGTGGGAAAGCTTCTGGATCGTCTTCTATGGCTTCGCCACCTATGGCAATGCCGGCTGGATGCGCGAGCAGGTGTGCAAGTACATGTGCCCCTACGCCCGCTTCCAGAGCGCCATGTTCGACCGCGACTCGCTCATCATCACCTATGACGCCGCCCGTGGCGAACCGCGGATGCCGGCCGCCAAGGCGGCCAAGCTGCAGGCCGGCGCCAAGTCCGGCGATTGCATCGATTGCACCATGTGCGTCCAGGTCTGTCCGACCGGCATCGATATCCGCCAGGGGCTGCAATACATGTGCATCGGTTGTGCCGCCTGCGTAGATGCCTGCGACAGCGTGATGGACAAGATCGAGCGCCCGCGCGGCCTGATCCGCTATTCCACCGAAAACGCCATCGAGCAGGGCTTCTCGACACCGGAAATCCGACGTCGCGTGTTGCGCCCGCGCATCCTGATCTATACCGCCATCCTGGGCGCGGTCATTTGCGTCTTCCTCGGTTCCCTGGTGGTGCGTACACCCTTGAAGCTGGATGTGATCCGCGACCGTGGTTCGATGGGGCGTGAGGTGGAGGACGGCATCATCGAAAACGTCTATCGCCTGCAGGTCATCAACACCGACGAACGCGGTCACCGCTACCGCATCAGCGCCAGCGGCATCGATGGTTTGACGGTCGATCCGGCCGACCCCATCGAACTGGCTGCCACCCAGACGCTGATGGTACCGGTGCGGGTGAGGGCGCCGCATGGTGCTGGCGAGGTCGGCTCCAACAAGATTCACATCGCCTTGCAGGCCGAAGACCAGCCGGCGCTGCAGGTCAGCGAAAAGGCGGTGTTCCTGGTGCCGCGTCGCTGATGCACTGGTCAGTGGTCAATGAACTGATGTCACTTTGAGAGGAAATCATGCAAACCATCTCCCCCAAGCTTGCTGCCGCCGTTCCCTGGTATCGTCATCGCTGGCCCTGGCTGTTGATGTCGGGCCCGGCCGTGGTGGTGGTGGCCGGCATCTTTACTGCCTGGCTGGCCATCTCGCGCGCCGATGCGCTGGTGGCCGACGATTATTACAAGCAAGGCAAGGCCATCAACAAGGATCTGCGCCGCGACCATGAAGCCCAGCGTCTGGGTGCTTCCATTGGCATCGCCTATGATCCGGCCGCCGCGGTGCTGCGCGGCCGCCTGCAGATGCGCCAGACCCCGGCTGCCGGCGAAGAGGGCCGGACCCTGATCCTGAGCCTGGTGCACCCCACCCAACCGGCCAAGGACCGCACGCTGATGGTCCAGACCGCCGCCGATGGCAGCTTCTCGCTGCCGCTGCAGGAGATGGAGCAGGCGCGCTGGCGCCTGGTCGCCGAGGATGGCAGCCATCTCTGGCGCCTGCACGGCAATTGGGCATGGCCGCAACAGCGCAGCATCGAAATGAATGCGGAGGCCTACGCACCGGCCGAATAATGCGCTAAGCTGGAGTGAAGCCGGCTTCAAGACCGGCCACCTGCGGATGAAGCTTTAAGGAGACAGCCATGCGCAAACAGCAACGCAACGTCGCCATCGTGGTCTGGGTGGCTTTCCTGATGGCCATTGCGGCCGAGGGTGTGTTCTTTTCTCTGTTCAATCCCGAGGAGCTGGCCATGGCCTCCGGCCGTGACTGGGAGGCGCTGGGCGCCTATACCATCGGGTTCTTCTGCTTCTGGGGAAGTTTTGCCGTCTGCGGCCTGCTGGCCGTGCGGCTGACCCGGGCGCTGCCTAGGGAACGCCTGCGCCATTACGCCCAGGGCTGAACGCCCCGGACTGTTTTTCTGTTCCTTTTCTTCCTGGCCTTGATCGCTCCGGCTTAGCTGCCGGTGCGAGCTGTTGCCGTCGCCGCCGCAGGTGCTGCCGCATTGCAGGCATCCACACCGGCAGCCAGGCGCTTCAAGGCCGGAAGGTCGATCACTTCCACATCGCGCTGTTCCACGGCCAGCAAGCCTTGCTTGCGGAACTTGGAGATCAGGCGGCTGATGCTTTCGATGGTCAGGCCGAGATAGTTGCCTACGTCCTGGCGCGTCATGCGCAGCTGGAAGCGCGTGGAGGAATAGCCGCGTGCAGCATAACGTGAAGACAAGTTCACCAGGAAGGCAGCAAAACGCTGCTCTGCACGCATGTTCCCCAGCAGCATGATGACGTTTTGTTCGCTGGTGATCTCATGGCTCATCATGCGGTGGAAGTGGCGCAGCAGATGCGGGATCTGGCCGAACAACTGTTCCAGGCGCGCAAACGGGATTTCGCAGACTTCGCTGTCCTGCAGCGCCACGGCATCGCACTGGTGATGTTCGGTGCTGATGGCATCCATGCCCAGCAGTTCGCCAGGCATCTGGAAGCCGGTGATCTGGCGGTCGCCATCCAGGTTTTCCTGGTAGGTCTTGAAGTGGCCCACGCGCACCGCATAGAGCGCCGTGAAGCGGTCGCCGATGCGGTACAGGAAGTCATCGCGCGCGACCTTGCGGCGACCGATGATCTTGTCCAGGCGTTTCATGTCGGATTCGTCCAGGCCCATGGGTAGGCACAACTGGTGCATACCGCAGGCGGTGCAGCTACGCAGCGCCGAACTGGCGGCGGCTTCGCGGGCGGACGTCAGCGACGAGCATTGGGTCATGGGTGCGGCGGCATTGGCCGAAGCGGCCAGCGTAGTGGAGTGGCAAGACTGGTTCATACGATGTTCCCGGCGGACTTGTGACAATCGAATGACTCGATTTTAAGTGCGCGGAACGCAATAGGAAGCACAATATTCCCGAATCAGACGGGATTTCTTGTCCCAGATCAAACATGTCTGAAGTACTCACCGGAATCGGTGGCGCGGCCCCTGTCAGAGCGGATTTTCTGGCTGAAAAACGTCAGAAATGAACATCACTGACGCACAAGAAAGGGAAGAGAAGCGGCCTTGATGGGGGAAAGTGGGCGGTATCACGGGGTTACCGGGGACCCGCGAATGCCCTTCCATGCGACCGTCTTGTTATTGAAACTTCAGATACCTCGTGGCTACCTGAATGGTTGAACCCAAGCCATCGACATCAGGCTTCAGTGGTGTTCTTGCTCACTTCCGGCATCGGCAGCGGAGTACTGGTGGGACGACCGCGATAGTCGGTCCAGCACAGGCGCTTGAAGTCGTACAGCTTGCAGCGGCGTGCGGTATCGAAATACCAGCGCCACGAGAAGCGCTGGATTACGATGCGGCCCGGCAGCATGGTTTCCAGCTTCTTTTGCGCCTGCTTCAAGCGATACAGCGGCACGCTCATGTCCACGTGGTGCGCGGTGTGTTCCATGATGTGATGCAGCAAGGCGCCCCAATAGCGGCCAAAGGTCAGGTGCACGGTGGTGGAGACGAAAGGTTGCGCAGCGGCCCAGGTGATCTTGTCTTCATACCAGGCCACCGACGTATGCGTATGGTGCACATACACCACGAAGCCGATCATGGCCTTCCAGAACAGCAGCGGAATGGCAAAGCCGGTCACCAGCAGGGTCCAGAAGGATTGCTCGGTGGCTTGCGCGGCCCAGGCCAGGCCGGCGATCCATACGGCTGCTACGGCAGTCACCAGCACGCCATCCCAAATGAATTCGGCACGGCGGGTGGGCATCTGCTTCTTGGACGGGAAGTACATGCGCTTCCACCACATGTCGATCATGTAGTACAGACCGGGGCCGAAGCCGCTGCGGTAGATGCGCTCCAGGCGCTGGCGCCAGCGCGGCAGGGCGCGGAACTCTTCCAGCGAACGCGGTTGCCAGACGAAATCGAAACCCTTCAGGTTGGTATAGCCATGGTGCACCACGTTGTGACCGACTGCCCACAGGCTGTAGGGGGTGAGCGAAGGCATGAACAGCAGGCGACCCAGCCAGGTATTGAGCTTGCGATTGGGGGTGAAGGCTTGGTGGCAGGCATCGTGGCCGAGGATGAACAGGCGCCCGATGATGAAGCCATTGACCACGCCCAGCGCGATCTTGGCCAGCAGCCAGGGGGCCCAGACGATGGCCGCCAGGCTGGCGCCAAACAGGCAGAAATCCAGTACCGACAAGGCCAGCGCAATGGCCGTGCTGCGCTGGCTGATGGGAATCACCCAGGAGCGGATCACCTTGCGGTGGGGCATCGGTGCGCTGGGGGCAACCGGGGTATGGGGGTGCGAAGTCGTCGACATCGTAATTACCTTCCTACTATCAAACGGTGGACGGGTGAGCAGGCCGCAGGTGACTGCTCCAGCTAACGTTGCAAGGGCCGATGGGGGCTTGCAAGAGGTGGCGCACGGCGCGGAGCCAGTGGCGGGGACGTTAGCGCTTATCCCAAAAAACAACGCGACCGGTCATCATCGATGACGGATCGCGCCGTTTGGGTGCGGCAAGAATACCTTAGAAACGGTAGCCCACGCCAATGCCGATCAGCCACGGGTCGATCTTGACGTTGCTGATCTTGGTGCCGGTAGCATCCTTCACGTCGCTGGAGAGTTGCACCTTCTTCACGTCGAAGTTGATCAGCCAGTTCTTGTTGATCTTGTAGTCGGCGCCGAACTGCAGGGCGCCACCGACGCTGCTGCTGTCCAGTTGCAGGCCGCCAGGCAGGCTCACGCTGGAGATGCGGGTGTAGTTGATACCGGCACCAACGTAGGGGCTGAAGGCTGCTTCAGGCATGAAGTGGTATTGCACCGTCAGGGTCGGGGGCAGGTGCTTGAAGCTGCCGATCTTGTTGCCGTCCAGGCGCACGTCCTGCTTTTGCGGATAGGTCAGGATCAGTTCAGCGGCGATGTTCGGGGTGAAGAAGTAGCTGATGTCGAATTCGGGAATCACCTTGTTGTTGATGGTGAGACGGTCCGAAGCGCCCACGCCGCCGACCTGGTCGGACTTGTTTTCAGGGCTCAGATTGACGGCGCGCACGCGCAGCAGCCAAGGGCTTTGCGCTTCTTGAGCGAACACAGGAGCAGCTGCGAAGGAGGATGCCAGGGCTGCCACAGCGGCAGTGAAAGTGACGATTTTTTTCACGGTTTTTACCTATCGAGTGAGGATGTGCGAAAGGTACGCGTGAAGCGCTCGATGAGCTTTGATGCCGATCAAGCGCACTGGCACATGGTGAAGAATTAGGTAAAAACAACACAAGCCCGATCTGCACTGTACAGACCGGGCTTGCGCGGTGAGGCGAGCGATGACAGCGCGACCCGGCCAGCCGGCCGGGCGCCGCCATTACTCCTTGTAGCGGGCTTCGCGGGCCAGTTTGGTCAGGTTTTCCGGATCTTCGAAGGCCTTGTAATAAGCGTTCAGTGCCGGTGCACCGCCCAGGTGGGCGTACAGCACGCGCTGACCCTTGAAATGGCCCTTCTTGGCCATGTCGATCAGGCCATCGATGGATTTTCCTTCATATACCGGATCGGTCAGCATGGCTTCCATCTCGGCCGCGGTGCGGATGGCGGCGATGGTCTGCTGGCTCGGCAGGCCATAGGCCGGGCCGCTGTAGTCGGGGATGATCTCGATGTCGGCATCGCGTACCACCACGCGCTTGCCACCCTTGGAGGCGATCAGTTCGCTGGTG
>NZ_BADI01001219.1:0-10459 GCF_000333555.1 Herbaspirillum sp. B65
CAGCGATGCCTCCCCCACCCGCATCCGCTATACCGGTATCTCCATGGCCTACCAGGTCTCGGGCGCCCTCTTCGGTGGTCTAACTCCCTGCTGGGGCACGGTGCTGGCGGAAAAATTCCAGGGCCACTGGTGGCCCTTGGCCTTGCTGTTCTCGGGCCTTTCGCTGCTGTCGATGCTGTGCGTGGCGCGCCTGGGCCGCCAGCGCCAGGTCTCGTTGCAGCACGGCATGGCCGCACAGGAGGGTTGATGAAAACCTTTTACCACCCCGAGCAGAAACTGCATCATCCGCAAAGCTACTATTCGCGCGGCAAGATGCGCGTGCCGCAGGAAGTCCCGGAGCGCCTGGACCAACTGGCTGCACTGGCCACGCGCCTGGGCTTCGAGGTACAGCCGCCGCCTGATACCGGAGCCGCAGCCATTGGCGCAGTGCACGCGCTGGATTACCTGCAATTCCTGCAGGAGGCCCATGCGCAGTGGATGGCCTTGCCCGAGGACTGGGGGCCGGAAGTGATATCCAACATCTTCGTGCGTCAACCCAATGCCCTGCGCGGGGTATTGGCCAAGGCGGCGCGTTATCTCGCCGATGGCAGTTGCCCGGTGGGGCCGCAGACCTGGCACTCGGCCTACTGGTCGGCCCAGTGCGCCATTGCCGGTGCCCAGGCACTGCTGGATGGCCAGCCGCGCGCCTATGCCCTGTGCCGCCCGCCCGGCCATCATGCAAGGCGCGACGCGGCCGGCGGCTTTTGCTATCTCAACAATGCCGCCATCGCCGCGCAGATGCTGAGCGAACGCTATTCTCGGGTGCTGGTGCTCGATACCGACATGCACCACGGCCAGGGCATCCAGGAAATCTTTTATACCCGGCGCGACGTGATGTATGTCTCCATCCATGGCGACCCGGAAAATTTCTATCCGGTCGTGGCCGGCTTTGAAGACGAACGTGGCAGCGGTGAAGGCCATGGCTACAACCTGAACCTGCCCATGCCGCACGGCGCGCCGGAGGCGGTGTTCTTCGAGCGCCTGGCCCAGGCCTGCCGCGCCATCACGCTGTACCAGCCCGAGGTACTGGTGTTGAGCCTGGGATTCGACATCTTCGAAGACGACCCGCAATCGGTAGTGGGCGTGAGCACGGCCGGCTTCGAGCGGCTGGGGCGTGAAGTCGCGGCGCTCGGGCTACCCACCCTGGTGGTGCAGGAAGGCGGGTACCATATTGCCGGATTGCAGGCCAATGCCGAGCGCTTCTTTGCCGGACTGGAGTCTTGCTGAAAGAAACCTTCATATCGCCAATCATGCGCCCCGACTCCTCCGCCAGCCCTCGCCCGCCCCTGTCGCCGCTCTCCTCGGAACGCATGGACTGGAACCTGTTACGAACCTTCATGTTCGTGGTCCAGGAGCGCGGTGTCGGGCGTGCTGCCAGCAGCTTGTGCCTGAGCCAGCCCGCAGTCAGCCAGGCGCTGCGGCGCCTGGAGGAAGCCGTGGGCGGGATACTGTTGCATCGCCGTCACGGGGAGTTCCGCCTCACGCCGCTGGGGGAGGAAATCTACGCCGTGGCGCGCGAGATGTATGGCATGGTGGCGCGCATCGATGGCGCCGCCGGTCACGCCGGCGAGGACGTGGCCGGCCACCTGCGGCTATTGTTGATGAGCCGGGTGCAGAGCGCGGCCTATGATGATTTCCTGGCGCGTTTCCACCGCCGTTATCCGCGCGTGGAATTTCGCATCGAGGTCATGCAAAGCGCCGCCATCCTCGACACCCTGGCCAAGGGCAGCAGTGGCCTGGGCTTGTGCCTGTGTCGCAAGCCGGTGGAAAAGCTGGAGCGCCGGCTGTTTCTGCGGCATCGCTATGTGCTGGTGTGTGGCCGCCATCATCCCCTGTTCGCCCAGCGCAGCGTGAGCATGGCCGAGTTGCTGGTACAGAATTTCGTCTGCTTTGCCAGCGACCAGTTGGGCGACACCCTTTCCCCGCTGACCGTGTTTCGCGACCAGCAAGGCTTCACCGGCCACATTGCCGGCACCTCGCCGCATGTGGAAGAAATCCGGCGCATGGTGGTAGCCGGCGTGGGACTGAGCTTTTTGCCGGAACACCTGATCGCGATCCTCTTCGGCGGGCAGCGCGCCACGCTGCTGGTGGTGCCGGGTTTCATTCTTTCCATGCTGGGGATCTGCTGCGTGCTGGCGGGGACCAGGGGCTGGACCTGGCCGGCATGATGGTCAACTGCAGGGACAATCCCTTGAGCTATGGCCTGGCTTTCGTCGGCGCGCTGATCTGGGCGGCTTATTGCACCGTGACCGCCGCGCTTGCGCAGGGCAGCAATGGGGTGACACCTTTCTTCATATTGGTAGCGCTGGCGCTGTGGGGGAAGTTCTTGCTGGGTGACCATGCCGGTGAGTTGGTCGTGAGCCTGCCGGCGCTGGTCTATCTGGTGCTGGCTGCAGCGGCTATGGGATTGGGGTATGCCGCCTGGAACGTGGGCATCCTGCACGGCAATGTGACGCTGCTGGCCGGGGCGTCCTATTTCATTCCGGTGTTTTCCTCGGCATTGTCGGCGCTGCTCTTGCGGGCGCCACTGCCGGCTTCGTTCTGGGGCGGGGCGGCGCTGGTGTGTGGCGGGTCTATCCTGTGCTGGCAGGCCACACGCGGCAAGCGCCCGGTTTCAGGCGGGCAGGCCGGTGTGGCCGAGCATCGAAAGTAGTGAAAAGGCGTGCTTAGAACTTGTAGCTCACGCCCACGCGCAGCACCGGGTACAGGTTGTAGCCATGCACCTTGTCGCTCAGTTCGGCGTTTTCCGCCGCCACGTCCGTGGCCAGGCGGGCGCACAGGGCGGCCGGGGCGTTGCAACCGGAGTTGCTCACCGAGGTCGAGGCGTTGCCTTGGAACATCACGCCCAGATCAGCCGTGAAGCCCCAGCCCTTGTCGGGTGCCACCGCATTGCCCCAGCCCAGACCCAGGTAAGGCGCGAACTTCTTGAAATCGATGCGACCATCGACCTGGCCAGCCTGGGAAGCGGTATAGACGTTGCCATTGATGGTATAGACGCCATTGGCCTTGGGCTTGCCGGTGGCATCGATCTTGTTGCCGTTGTAGACCACCCCGCCCGAGAGGCGGAAACCGTTGTCAAACGGGAACCAGTCCAGCAGCGCATCGAAGGTGCGCAGCTTGGCCTTGGCGTCATAGTTCATATCCTTGGTGCTGGAGTTGAACGAATAGTCGAAATAGTTGACGCCGAAACGGGCATTGAGCTGCTGCGCCAGCGGCACGCTCAGGTGGATGCCGACACCAGTGGTGCCGACCTCGCCACTGACACCAAGATTGGCGGCGTGGGCGGTGCTGCCAAGTGCAGCCAGGCTGATGAGACAGATGCAGGAAAGTGGTAAACGTTGCACGAAAAATCCCCCGGGATTGAAGATGGACTGGTCGGCCAATGGAAGCTGGCCGGACGGGTAGGAGCCGTCCATCGCAGCCTAGGGGTGGTGTAAGTTGCCGTAAAGCACAACAGTGCTCGTGGGTAATAAAAAGCTGTGGTGGACAGGGCAGCGTGACATTTGCGCCACATCAGTTCGGCGCATTGTCTGCGCGGATATCGTCTTGTCAACGCGGCCGGCGCGCACCATTCACGGCCAGGTAGATGGCATAAAGCGAGCTGGTGGCTGTGATGAACAACCGGTTGTTGCGCGGTCCGCCGAAGCAGACGTTGGAGACCACTTCCGGTACCAAGATCTTGCCCAGCAGGCTGCCATCGGGGGCATAGCAATGGACGCCATCGCCGGCGCTGGTCCAGACGTTGCCGCGTTCATCCAGGCGCAAGCCATCGGCCAGGCCAGGAGAAATGGTGGCGAAGACGCGACCGCCGCCCAGGCGGTCATCGCCGCCGACCTCGAAGACGCGAATGTGGTGCGGGCCATCGGGACGGTGGGTGCGGCCGGTGTCGGCGATGTAGAGCAGTTTTTCGTCCGGCGAGAAAGCCAGGCCGTTGGGGCGTTCGAAGTCATCGCTGACCAGCGTGAGCTGGCCGCTCTGGCCATCGATGCGGTAGACATGGCAGCCACCGATTTCGCTGTCGGCCTTGTGGCCTTCGTAGTCGCTGTCGATGCCGTAGGCCGGATCGGTGAACCAGATCGAGCCGTCCGACTTGACCACCACGTCGTTGGGTGAGTTGAGGCGCTTGCCCTGCCAGTGCGAGGCCAGTACCGTGCGGCTGCCATCGTGCTCGGTGCGCACCACGGCACGGGCACCGTGCAGGCAGCCGACGATGCGACCTTCACGATCCAATGTATTGCCATTGTTGTAATCGGATGGCTGGCGGAAGGTACCGGCGCCGGCCCCCTCGGACCAGCGCATGAGCCGATTGTTGGGAATATCGCTCCAGATCACTTCATCGGTGGCGGGCAGGTAGACCGGTCCCTCGGTCCAGCGGCTGCCGCTGTGCAGACAGTCGAGCCGGGCGCTGGGCACTACCAGGGCGGCAAAGCGCGGATCGAGGTGTTCGTAGGGTGTCGCAGCAGTAGCGACATAGGATGGGGATGGGGCGCTCATCGTCTCTCCTGGTTGGTCTTGTGCATGGCTTGGCGGCCAGCCTGGGATGATACCTGTTGCCGGTCTGATGCAGGAATCGTCAGCCGAGCAGGCCGCAGTCTGCGCTTTGATGCATATCAATGCGAGCAGGCCGTGATGTAGCTATCCTGCAAACTCCAGTCAATACCAGCTCGCCCGGTGGGCTCGCGGCCCAGCGCATGTGCGCGCCGCGTCAGTCCGGCGTGGCAGCCGGCCAGGAGCATCCATGCAAGCCGCCCATCCGTCTATCCTGCATCCATCCACCAGTCTTGCCGGCATGAACAAAGCCGTGCTGAGCAAAATGGATCAGCGTGGCCCGCGCTATACGTCCTATCCCACGGCAGATCGGTTTTCCAGCGACTTCGCCGTGACCGACTACCTTCATGCGGTGTCCGACCGTCGCAACATGAGTGCCTGGCGCGCGCTGTCGCTGTACCTGCACATTCCATTCTGCGACACCGTCTGCTATTACTGCGCCTGCAACAAGATCGTCACCAAGAACCGCGCCAAGGCTGCGCTCTACCTGAGCTACCTCAAGCGCGAGATCAGTATGCAGGGCTCGCTGTTTTCCGGCATGAACCAGGTGGAGCAACTGCATTTCGGCGGCGGCACACCCACTTACCTGTCGGATGAACAAATGTCCGACCTGATGGATCATATCCGCCACTGCTTCACGCTGGCGCCCGACCACGTGGGCGAATACTCGATCGAGATCGACCCGCGCACGGTGTCGGTGGCGCGCGTGCACAAGCTGCGCCAGCAAGGTTTCAACCGCATCAGCCTGGGCGTGCAGGACTTCGACCCCGAGGTGCAACTGGCAGTGAACCGCGTGCAGTCCGAGGAGCAGACGCTGGAGATCATCCAGGCCGCGCGCCAGGCCGGTTTCCGTTCGGTCAGCATCGACCTGATCTATGGTCTGCCCAAGCAGAATGTGATGTCCATGTCGCGCACGCTGGCCAAGGTGATCGCTGCCAGCCCTGACCGCATCGCCGTCTACAACTATGCGCACATGCCGCAGTTGTTCAAGACCCAGCGCCAGATCAAGGAAGAAGACCTGCCCAGCGCCGACAGCAAGCTGGATATGCTTTCGCTGTGCATCCGCCAGTTGACCGGCGCCGGCTACGTCTATATCGGCATGGATCACTTCGCCAAGCCCACCGACGACCTGGCCATCGCCCAGCAGCAGGGGCGCCTGCATCGCAACTTCCAGGGTTATTCCACCCATTCCGAAACCGACCTGGTGGCCTGCGGCGTGTCGGCCATCAGCGCCGTGGGCGGCAGCTACAGCCAGAACGAGAAAACCCTCGACGGCTATTACGCCCGCCTGGAAAATTCTACCCTGCCCATCGCTCGCGGCATCCAGCTGGGCATGGATGACGTCTTGCGCCGGCTCATCATCCAGCGCCTGATGTGCAATTTCGAGCTGTCGATCAACTCGCTGGAGATCGCCTATCCCATCGTCTTCCGCGAATACTTTGCCAGCGAGATGGAAAAGCTGAAGCAACTGGAAGCCGACGGCCTGATCAATATCGAGCCGGAATGGATCACCGTCGAGCCCAAGGGCCGGCTGCTGATCCGCAACATCTGCATGGTCTTCGACCGCTACCTCACGCAGGACCGCGAAAAGGCCGCCAGCCAGAACAAGGATGCACCACAGCGCTATTCGCAGACGGTCTGAGCGGGGCGCAAGTGAACCTGCTACCGATCTTTCTGGTGGGGCTGATGGGTAGCGTCCACTGCATCGGCATGTGCGGCGGCATCGTCGGCGCGCTCAGTTCGGCTGCGCCGGCACACCCGGCTCCTGCTCCGGCCTTGGCCCCGGCGCTGGCCTCGCAAGCGGCAAATCCGCTGCCGCGCATCATCCCCATTCGTATCGCTGGCAGTGCCCAGGTCCAGGCATTCGGCCAGGATCTGGTGCGCGTGCTGGGTTACAACCTCGGTCGGCTGTCCAGCTATGCGCTGGCCGGCGCGCTGGCGGGCGGCATCGCCGCCGGCTTGTTGCGGGGCGCCGATGTGCTGGGCTGGCTGGCGCCAGCGCAGACCCTGGCCTATGTCATCACCAATCTCGTGCTGGTCCTGCTGGGTTTGTACCTGACCCAGTGGTGGACCGGCATGTCGCGCATGGAACAGCTGGGTAGCGGCCTGTGGGCCCGCCTGCGCCCGCACGCGGCACGCCTGGTGCCGGTCGATACGCCAGCCAAGGCCTTGCTGCTGGGCAGCCTCTGGGGCTGGCTGCCGTGCGGCATGGTCTATAGCGCTTTGTTGACCGCCTTGATGGCCGGTAGCGCCGTGCAGGGCGCCTTGACCATGCTGGCCTTTGGTGCCGGTACGCTGCCGGTCTTGCTGGTGGCCGGCCTGTCGGGGGCGCGTTTGCGGCAACTGGCGGCACGCCCGGTCGTCAGGCGCGTGGCCGGGGTGATCGTGCTGGCGTTCGGAATATTGGGTTTGCTGCGCGCCGCCGAGATCGGTGGCCTGGGCATTGCACGCGGCTGGATCGATGTCTTCTGCGTTAGTCCCGTGCATGGAGTCTGAGCATGAGCAATGAAGGGAGCGGGGAGGGGACTCTGTGTTTCCATTGCGGCCAACCGATACCTGCGGGGGAGACATGGCTGCTCGATATCGGCGGCGCCACACGCGCGCTGTGTTGCGTGGGCTGCCAGAGCGTGGCCCGCCTGATCGTGGACAGCGGTTGCGAGGATTTCTACCTGCGTCGCACCGTGCCCTCGGCCCGTGTGGATCCCGAACAATTGCTGCCACCCGAGCTGGCCTTGGTGGATCTGCCAGCGACTACTGCTGGTCAGACACCGCATGACCAGACCGATACCGCCGAGGAACTGGTGCTGTCCATCGACGGCCTGCGTTGCGCGGCCTGCGTCTGGCTGATCGAAAAATACCTGGCACGTCTGCCCGGCGTGCAGATGGCCGAACTGAACGTGGCCAGCGCGCGCCTGCATGTGCGCCGCGATCCGGCACTGTGCCCGACCTCGACCCTGCTGCGCGGCCTGCGCGGTCTGGGCTATACCGCCTATCCCTTCGATCCACTGCGCCAGGGCGAACAGGCACGCCGCGCCGGGCGCCGGCTGTTCCGTCAGTTGTTCATCGCCGGGCTGTCGATGATGCAGGTGATGATGTACGCCGTGCCGGCCTACATGACGCATGAGGGCATCGACCCCGACATGATGTCGCTGATGCGCTGGGCCAGCCTGTTCCTGACCATCCCCGCGGTGTTCTATTCGGCCTTGCCCTTCTTCACCGGCGCCTGGGCCGGCCTGCGTGCGCGTGCGCCGGGAATGGACCTGCCAGTGGCCATCGGCATTGCTGCTGCCTTCACCGGTAGCGCCATTGCCACCTGGCGTGGCGAGGGCGAGATCTGGTTCGACAGTGTGAGCATGTTCATCTTCCTGCTGCTGGCCAGCCGCTATCTGGAAACGGCGGCCCGGCGCAAATCGGCCAGCGCGCTGGAGCGGATGCAGCAAGCTTTCCCGGCCTCGGCACTGCTGCTGCCGGGATACCCGCAGCAACGTGAAACCACCCTGGTCGCCGCCGCTCAGCTACAGGCCGGCGACGTCATCCTGGCGCGTCCGGGCGACACCATCGCCGCCGATGCCTGTCTGCTCGAAGGCGTGGCCGAACTGGACCTGGCCTTGCTCTCCGGCGAGAGCCGGCCGCAAACCTTCCAGCTCGGGCAGGAAGCGCCTGGTGGTGCCGTCAACCTGAGCCAGCCGGTGCTCTTGCGCGTGGTGCGCGCCACCCGCGACAGTACCCTGGCCGCCATCACCCGCCTGGCCGAGCAGGCCGGGCAGGGCAAGCCGGCGCTGGCGCAATGGGCCGACATCGTGGCTTCGCGCTTCGTGGTGGCCTTGTTGCTGTTGGCGGGGATCACTTTTGTGGTCTGGCATATGATCGATCCTTCTCGCGCCTGGGCCACTGCCATTGCCGTGCTGGTGGTGTCCTGCCCCTGCGCCCTGTCGCTGGCTACGCCCTCGGCACTGGCCGCAGCCACCGACCGGCTCTTGCGTGAAGGCACGCTGGTGGTGCGCGGCAATGTGCTGGAAACCTTGCAGCGCGCCGATACCATCGTCTTCGACAAGACCGGCACGCTGACCCAGGGGCGTCCGCAACTGGCGGCACTCTGGAGTACCGGACCGCAGCAACAGGCATTGGCCATGGCTGCAGCGATGGAGCGCGGCAGCCTTCATCCGCTGGCCAAGGCGCTGGTGGAAGAAGCGGCACGACGCGAGATCGCCGCCATCGATGTGGCGCAACTGGGTTCGGTCACCGGGGCCGGGATGCAATGTGTCATCGACGGTGTGCCGCATCGCATCGGCTCGCGTCACTTCGTGGCCGAGATTGCCGGCAGCGACCTGCCCAGCGCCCTGAACTTGCCGGCAGCAGTGGGGGCCGGTTCGGTGTACCTGGGCAGCATGAAGGGCTGGCTGGCACGCTTCGACCTGGCCGATGCGCTGCGCCCGGATGCGGTGGAAACGGTCGCTGCCTTCCGTGCCCTGGGCCTGCGGACCATTTTGTTGAGCGGCGACCAGCCGGAAGTCTGCGCCGAGGTCGCGGCGGCCACCGGTATCACCGAGGTGATCGCCGGCTGCACGCCCGAGCGCAAGCTGGATATGGTGCGTCAATTGCAGCAGGGTGGGGCGGTGGTGGCCATCGTCGGCGATGGCATCAATGACGCGGCCATGCTGCGTGCCGGTGACGTCTCCTTCGCCATGGGCAAGGGTGCTGCGCTGGCTCAGGTCAGTGCCGATGCCGTCATCATGAGCGACCGTCTGCAGGCCGTGGCCGGCTGTGCCCGCATGGCCCAGCGCACCATGCGCATCGTGCGGCAGAACCTGGTGTGGGCCAGCGTCTACAATTTCCTGGCCATTCCGGCTGCCGCCTTCGGCTTGCTCGATCCCTGGATGTCGGCCGTGGGCATGTCAGCCAGTTCGTTGCTGGTGGTGGGCAATGCCTTGCGCCTGAGTCGGGCCTCGCGTTCGGCCACCGCTGTCAACGCGCCTGCCGCGGCGCAACCAGCTGCCCTGGTTGGAGGTGCATGATGGAAGCGCTCTACCTGCTCATTCCCTTGAGTACCCTGCTGGTCTTCCTGGCGATCTGGGTGTTCTTCCGCGCTTCCGACAGCGGCCAGTTCGATGACCTCGAAGGCCCGGCCATGCGCATCCTGCACGACGACGATACGACGCCGGATCGGCATGGCTCGGACACCCCTTGAGCACTGCTTGAACGTCCTGAACCAGGTGTAGGACGCGCTGTTTTTTTGCACGAAATCACGGAGTTATACCCAAGCGTCTCCCCACTTGATACACGTCATGCCCCGCCCGGTGCAGGTTCCGTAAGCTCGCATTGAACAATACTCAACATAGTGGGGAGAGTTTCGTGAACAAAGAAAATAGCTACAACTACACGGTTGTGCGCCAATTTACCGTGGCGACCATCCTGTGGGGCGTAGTCGGTATGCTGGTCGGTGTCATCATCGCCGCCCAGCTTGCATGGCCCGAACTGAACATGGGGATTCCCTGGCTAAGCTTCGGCCGCCTACGTCCCTTGCATACCAACGCAGTGATCTTTGCCTTCGGCGGTTGTGCGCTGATGGCAACCTCGTATTACGTCGTCCAGCGTACCTGTCAGGTGCGCCTGTTTTCCGATTTCCTGGCGGCCTTCACCTTCTGGGGCTGGCAACTGGTGATCGTCGGTGCGGCCATCACGTTGCCGATGGGGCTGACCCGCGGCAAGGAATACGCCGAACTGGAATGGCCCATCACCATCCTTATCGCCGTCGTCTGGGTGGCCTATGCCGTGGTGTTCTTCGGCACCCTCATCAAGCGCAAGGTCAAGCACATCTACGTGGCCAACTGGTTCTACGGCGCCTTCATCATCGCCGTGGCCATCCGCACAT
>NZ_BADI01001218.1:0-2523 GCF_000333555.1 Herbaspirillum sp. B65
GGGCGGGTGAATCGTCATGCGCCAAGCCCAATGAGTTCGTCACCCTGGAGCAATTGGCACGATGTGAAAGTTTCTTCGATAACTTCATGGCATCGGCCCATCTGAAGCCGGTCTGAAAGCTGCTTGAAGCTAGTCCGTTCTCAGAATATGAAGAAAGGCGCCTGTCCCTCGCGGCGCAGGCGCCTTGTCTCTTGAGGGGGAGGCAGGTTCAGGCGGGAGCGCGCACGCGCTTGTCCAGCGAAGCCGAGAACGCTACCGTGGCCAAGCCCAGCAGGGCGAACACCGAGCCGATCAGGGGCAGGTCGGTCAGCGGCAGGCCGGCCGAGATGGCCAGGCCACCGACCCAGGCACCGCTTGCATTGCCCAGGTTGAAGGCACCCTGGTTGAGCGTGGAGGCCAGGTTGGGCGCGCCGCGTGCGGTATCGAGCACGCGGATCTGCGCGCCCGGCACCACCGCGAAGGCGAAAGCGCCCCAGGCGAACATGGTAGCCAGGGTCGGCCACTTGTAGTGGCTGGTGAAGGAGAACAGCCCCAGCACGATGGCGATGCACAGGAACACCGCACACATCACCGGCATCAGTTTCCAGTCGGCCAGCTTGCCGCCGACCAGGCCACCGACGGTGATGCCGGCACCGAACAACAGCAGCACCCAGCTTTCTTCCTGCGCGCTGAAGCCGGTCACGTTCAACAGGATGTAGGCGATGTAGGTGATGACGCTGAACATGCTGATCGAGGCCAGGGTCGAGGTCAGCAGCGAGAGCTGGACGCGGGTATCGATGATGGAGCGGAATTCCTGGAAGATATTGCCCCCTTGCATGGGGAGATGTCTGGGCAACATGGTCCACAGCATGGTGGCAGCCAGTGCGCCGATACCCGTGACTGCCCAGAAGGTGGCGCGCCAACCGGCCACATGGCCGAAGGCGGTGCCCAGCGGTACGCCCAGGATATTGGCCACCGTCAGGCCGGTGAACATCAGTGCCACGGCTTGGGCGCGCTTCTGGGGCGGCACCAGTTCCGCCGCCACCACCGAGCCGATGCCGAAGAAGGCGGCATGACAGAACGCGGTGACCACGCGCGCCACCATCAGGAAGTTGTAGTTGGGGGCCATTGCGCACAGCACATTGCCCAGGATGAACAGGCACATCAGTCCCACCAGCGCCTGCTTGCGCGGCCATTTGGCCGTGAGGATGGCCAGGATGGGGGCACCTGCGGCCACGCCCAGCGCGTAGCCGGAGACCAGCATACCGGCTGCGGGAGCCGATACTTTCAGGTCGCCGGCAACATCGGGCAGCAGGCCCATGATGACGAATTCGGTGGTGCCGATGCCAAAGGCGGCAACGGCAAGGGCAAACAGGGGCCAATTCATGCGCAGTCCAGGTGGAGGGTGGAGTGGAGGAGGGCGCGGCAGTGGAGACCGCGCAAAGCCGCAAGTTTACCGTTGGATGGAAATGCCTGCAGGACTCAGGCCGGACCGGATGCCAGCGGTCGTGCGAAGCAGCTCTTGAGCATCGACATCAGCGCGCCGTAGGCCGGCAGGAAGAACAGCAAGCTGATGGCGATCTTGAAGCCATAATCGACCAGCGCGATCTCCACCCAATGAGTGGCCATGAAGGGATCGCTGCTGCGCCAGAAGGCGATCGAAAAAAAGGCGATGGTATCGCTGGCGTTGCCGAAGATCATCGATACCGTCGGCGCCAGCCACCAGTGACGCGAGGCCCGCAGCCGATTGAAGACCTGCACGTCCAGCACCTGTCCCAGCACGTAGGCCATGAAGCTGGCAGCGGCGATGCGCGCCACGAACAGGTTGAAATGCGCCAGCGCGCCGAAGCCTTGCCACTGTCCCTGGTAGAACAGGGCCGAGATACCATAGGAAATGAACAAGGCCGGCAGCATCACCGCAAAGATGATGCGTCGTGCCAGCGGCGCGCCGAAGAAGCGTACCGTCAGGTCGGTGGCCAGGAAGATGAAGGGAAAACTGAAGGCGCCCCAGGTGGTATGCAGGCCGAACAGCGATACCGGCAACTGCACGAGGTAGTTACTGGAGGTGATCACCAGCAGGTGGAACAGGGAAAGCCAGGTCAGCACGGCGGCGTGCCGGCGCAGGTCGAGAGTGGTCATATGAACCTTTTTGATGAATGGGGGTGAGGGAACCCATGGAACATGCCCGGCCGCCAGCACGGCGATGGCCACAGCGGGCCGGTCAGAGCGGATAGAACGGACAGAAGGGGCAAGATTCTACCACAAGGCCGCCATGGGCCCGGCCGGCCAGTGCGGTACACTCTTGCGCTTTTGGGCAGGTGCAATGGACAGCAAGAAGGCTACCCTGATCGGACTGAGTGCGGTGCTCTTGTGGAGCGCCATCGTCGGCTTGATCCGCGGCGTGAGCCAACATCTGGGGGCCACGGGTGGGGCGGCGGCGATCTATACGGTGGCCTCGGTGATCCTGTGGATGTCGGTGGGTTTTCCGCGGCTCTCACGCTTCCCGCGCAAGTACCTGCTGTGGGGCAGTGTGCTGTTCGTGGC
>NZ_BADI01001217.1:0-3629 GCF_000333555.1 Herbaspirillum sp. B65
ATTGAGACCGCTGATTTTTTAATACCAATTGATGCAATCGATATCATTTATCTAAACCCGTGGCTCCCACCGAAGCTGGTTGAGGCTGCTAGCGCAACGCTCAATTCGATTCCTGGCTGTGAGGAGATACGAATTTCTCGCTCCACGCTTGTAGGCAACAAAAGGTGGAAAGATGCTGTGAGAGACGCTGTCGAAAAAAAGGCCGATAAATAAGAGCTGTAGATTTCTTTTTAAAGAGCCGAAGACGGGTTATGACTCGTTTTTTCATACTTAGACTTATTGCGCATACTTGGAGATCTACCCTTCTCCAGATTCGAGAAAATGACGTCTCTTATTCGTCAACCAGGAAATTGAATGCCATGGGTGTTTACCGCATCTCGTTGGATGGTGGCTTATTGGAGCGTGGATTCTGGCTTTACGCGTGACTCATTAAATTTGGACACGCCCGACAGCGATCCCCGCTCTGTTGAGTTTGCTGCTTGCCGCATAACTGTGGCTGGCAGCTCCAAGCTGTCCCGCTATGATAGTTTCACTCGCTGTTTCTGAATAACAAATCCTGCCCCCGCAACCAAATGCATTAAGGCGAAAGCCTTGCAGATAAAGGCCCCTAACGTTAGCGCGTTAGGGGCCTTTTGCTTTGCGTGAGTTCCGCGAGGCGGTCTGCGTGACTTTTGCGTGACCTCTTGCAGCCGTTGACCACGCGCGACTGCGCTCCAGCCTGTCTCAGACCTTCGGTGGCTAACGCGCGGAGGTATGGCTTAGCCGATGATCACAACCCGTTCCGCGTCAGCTTGCTGCACTCGATTGACTGTCAAGATCACCTCTTCAAGAGGGCAGGGCTTGGTGAGCAATGCCGAGAACGTCTGGAGCGCCTCCCCTGAGTTTGTCATCGGAGTTGCACTCAACAGCACAATCGGAATGTGGACGAAGCGTTCATCCGCTTTTACTTTCTGCCCAAACTCCAGCCCATCCATGACCGGCATCTTGAGATCGGTGAGGATGACATCGACCGAGTGTTGCTCCATCAACTCCAGTGCTTTCACACCGTTTCGTGCTTCGATCACGGTATAGCCTTCGATGGCAAGAACCGCGGAGAAAAGTGAGCTGACTTCGACATTGTCTTCCACCACCAAAAGTGTTCGTCCAGTCCCCGTGGGTTCCATGAGCCTTTCCATTAGATCTTCGTTCCTACATTCATCTTCATGACTACAGCATGAGGATTTGAGATTGTGTCACTGCCCGGCATCGGGCAAGAGGCGATAGTGTAAGTGCTGGAAGCAGGTTGCCCTATAGCGATGTCCTCCGAAAGTTGATCTGTATTGAGGGTCGGGCCTGATTGGCATCGTTCTGTTCTTGCAGGCCAAGAAACCAGATGACGGAGGAAGAGGTGCTGACCAGGTGCGCGCAAGACCACAGCACACAGAATCAACTGCGCAACCCGCCCAGGTCCAATCCCCCAGCCTTCGTGTTAACATTTCTCCACCTTCATTCATGACGAAAGAGAGATGTCCATGTCGGAACAGGATCCCTGGATCACCCGCGCCGAAGAGTTGAAGACGCAGATGGAAGCGCTGCTGGTAGCCCAGTTGGAAGAATATGAACAGATGACCGCCAAGCTGGAGCAGTGGAAGCAGAACCCGGACGGCGGCTGGCTGACCGAGGCGGACTACCAGCCTTGGCAGGAAGCACTCCAAAAGCTGGAAGCGGCGCAGCGTGAGTTCGATGCTCACATCAGCGCGCGTGTGAAGAAATAAGCAGCAACGCTTGCCAGCCTCAGGCTGGGCCGTGGCTCGGCTTGCACTGCCAGGCCAAAACGACAAACGCCGTGACGTGACACCGTCATGGCGTCTTCGTTGGTGCAGGTCACACGCGCACGGTCTCACTGCACCTCATCACTTTCTCCGGTGGCCGTTTTTGTTGTGCGGCGACGTCGCCGCCTGTCGCTCCAGTATCTTGCGCGATCTACCACGGCTTCCATGAA
Source organism: Herbaspirillum sp. B65 (assembly GCF_000333555.1). Lineage (NCBI taxonomy): Bacteria > Pseudomonadati > Pseudomonadota > Betaproteobacteria > Burkholderiales > Oxalobacteraceae > Herbaspirillum > Herbaspirillum sp. B65. Next base: position 1,982 of record NZ_BADI01001217.1, read on the forward strand.
TTGCTGCGCAGTCTCGGGTTTGAGCAGATATTCCACGGCCCCGGCGTCGATGAGCTCCGGCATCTCGGGTGGATAGTCGCTGTCGGGGAAAACTACAATAGGTACCGCCCGGGTGGCGCGTCCGGCCTTCATGGCCTGGATGAATCCCAGGCCGTTGTTCTCCATCATGCCAGGATCCAGAAAGATCACGCCGGGCAATTCCGAATCACTCTCGCGGCGACCATGCTGCAATAGGGATTCGGTGGCGATGTCCGCTTCGTCAATCCACTGCAGCACGCAATGGAAATTGTGGCGCCAGAGCGCAAAGCGCGCCAGCTCGACTGCTTCGCCGTTCGACTCAATCATCAATATGATCGGCGGCTTCATGGTCTTGTCCTTCTCTGCTAGTGACCCTGATCACCATTCCTGCGCTGCGGGAATCTTGTCTATCCTCTCTGGGCAATTCTCCTGGCGCAAAACTTCACTTGCAGTCTGACAAAAATGCTTGCCGGCTCCTATCATGATTTTCCTGATGAACACATGGGCAGGCTGTCAACGCCAGATGGCTTGCCCGGCCGGTATGGAAGGGGCCGGATAAGCGGCCTCACGCCCTCATCTCCAATGCGGTGTAAGCTAGGCGCTGTTGTGAACAGGAGCCAGTCCCGTGATTGCGATTTATTCCCGTATTGCGGGAATTGTGACGCAACATCATTGCCCACTTTTATCTGCTTCGGTCCGTCGCTTGTCGCGCGGCCAGCAGGCGGGTTATGGCACGGGCTTGCCGCGCCTCTGGCGCAATACGGAAGCGGCCGGTCATCTGCGCAGGCGCCCGACGTTCCAGATTTGAACAGGCAAAACACCATCATGAATGCACCCTTGAAAACAGCCGCTTCGGAACCGACGAAGCAGACGCTGGATATCTTGAAGACCCTCATCGGTTTCAACACCATCAGTCGCGAGTCCAACCTGGGCCTGATCGAATGGGTCCGCGATTACCTTGAGCGCTACGGCGCCACCACCCGCCTCACCTACGATGCCCAACGTCGCAAGGCCAACCTGTTTGCCACGCTCGGCGATGCCGGTCCCGGGCGCTTTGGTACGGTCTTCTCCGGCCATACCGACGTGGTGCCGGTGACCGGACAGAACTGGGATACCGATCCCTTCCTGGCCCACGTGGCCGATGGCAAATTGTTCGGTCGCGGTGCTTGCGACATGAAGGGATTCATCGCTGTCTGCCTGGCGCGCCTGCCGGCCATTGCCCAAGACAGGTTGCACACGCCGCTGCACTTTTCCTTTTCCTATGATGAAGAGGTCGGCTGCCTGGGCGTGCGTGAATTGTTGGCCGACCTGCAGCGCAACGACATCAAGCCCACCGGTGTCATTATCGGCGAACCGACCATGATGCAACCGGTCATTGCCCACAAGGGCAAGCGTTCCTATCGCTGCTCGGTGCATGGTCATGCGGCCCATTCGTCCTGTCCGCACCTGGGGATCAACAGCATCGACTATGCAGCGATGATGCAGTTGAAGATCCGTGAGATCGCGCTGCGCGTGCGTCATTCCGAGGTGCAGGACTATGACTTCGACGTGCCGTATTCGTCCATCGTGACCACGCTCTCCAATGGCGGCAACGCGCCCAACATCATCCCGGACAAGGCGAGTTCGTCTT
>NZ_BADI01001216.1:0-1707 GCF_000333555.1 Herbaspirillum sp. B65
CCGCGCATCAACAATATCAAAGCGTTCCTGGCGTACTGCGCAGCCTTCTGCAGCAACCGCACGCAAAGGATCGTGACAGACCCGGTACCGCCTTTCATCGAGGAACAGCATGAACCAAGCAAACCCGCAACCGCTGTCGTTTGCGTTCGACAGGGCCAGCGGCGAACTGAGCTCCAACTTGGGACCGGGTTACTGGTCGAGGTGAAATGGAAGTTACCCTCACCAAGTATTTGAAGGAAGTTCAGCCGGATTCAACAGGGGCGCGCTTAGATATTAGCTATCGTGCGAGTTCCGGTCGGCACATCGTAGTGGAGTTGAAGAAGCCCGGTAAGACTAGCTTGAATTACTATGACCTTTTCCAGCAAGTCAGCAAGTACAAAGATGCAATACACGCTTACTACGATAAGGAAGAGCCGAATAAACCCAAGCCTCCACTAGATATCTATCTGCTGGTTGCTCAAACTCCTACGGGATATGACGAATCAAAGAAGCAGGCTCTCGCCGCAGTAAACGGCCGCATCATTACATATAGTCAACTGATTAATGACGCAACAAATGCCTATCAAGCGTATTGGGATGTGACAAACCACACCGGAAGCCTCGAGACTATTCTTTCAAAAATTTGATCCCATGTGCCGGACATAGGGCTGGCGTAGTGAGAAGAGTCTAATCTATTGATTATGTTTATTGTTTTACCCGACAACGTATCTATTCCGTAATCAGATGCTCCGAATGAAAAACACCCGCGATACGCGGGTGTTTTTCTTTTACGTGCGTGATTGAAAAAAACATAAAGAGGATTGTATGCCAATTCAGAAACTTAGACGTTATACCAATATTTCTGCATTAATTTATCTCTTAAGGAACAAGGCAATAACACTTCTCAGTCCAGCGACTTGGGATGACACGAATGACTCCTACTCGCTAAGTATTTACAAAAAGAAGAGAAAGCTAAAGAGCCTGCTTGCTCTATGCTTTACAGAAACCGTTGAGACATATCATCATTGGCATGTCTTTGCCGGTGGAACCGATGGGGCGTGTATCGTTTTTCATAAGGAACGCCTGTTGGCTGCCTTAGATGAATACATAGGCGTAAGACATCAGAAGGTTGAGTATCGTACGTTGCTCCAGATAGGTAGAGGTGGCGTTACCATTAATGAACTACCGTTCGTCAAACGTGCGGGTTTCGCTGATGAGGATGAGTTCAGGGTTATCTGGGAAGATGCGATTGATGAATTGAAGACCGCTGATTTTTTAATACCAATTGATGCAATCGATATCATTTATCTAAACCCGTGGCTCCCACCGAAGCTGGTTGAGGCTGCTAGCGCAACACGACCGCCGCCCGAATAGCCGGAGACTGCATGGATGGCCAGCGCATAGTCGGACGGCACCAGGCCGGCTTGCACCAGCGGACGCAACAGCGCAATGGCACCGGTCGGATAGCAGCCGGGATTGCTGATGCGCTGCGCGCTGGCGATGGCCTCGGCCTGGCCGGGTGCCATTTCGGGGAAGCCATACACCCAGCCTGGGCTGGTGCGATGGGCCGAGCTGGCATCGATGACACGGACCTTGGGATTTTCAATCAGCGCCACCGCTTCGCGGGCGGCGGCGTCGGGCAGGCACAGCAGGGCGATGTCGGCGCTATTGATGGCTTCGGCGCGGGCGCGCGCCTTCTTGCGCTCGGCTGGCGGCAGGGTCAGCACG
>NZ_BADI01001215.1:0-305 GCF_000333555.1 Herbaspirillum sp. B65
CCACCAATGTCGCGCAAAGCCGCTTCCAGTCTGCCTTTGCGGGGTGTATGGACGTGACTTTTCCTGCGACCTCACGGGCCTCATTACGGCGACTTTTCTTATTGCTCTTGGAACGAAACTACAGCTTGCGACTACCTTGAATCAGGATGCGTTGCGCAACATCCCGCACGGTGCGACGGCGCGCAGCACGCGGAAAAAATCTTCATATCGCCGCGCGCACGGCAATTTGCTGCGCGTGCAGGCGTGCACGAATCTGGCGCGCAAAATCCAGTGCATGTGGTCCATCTCCGTGCAGGCAGACGGTC
>NZ_BADI01001214.1:0-3128 GCF_000333555.1 Herbaspirillum sp. B65
GGTCGATTGATAGACCCTGGTATCCCAGGACGAACCGGTCCTGCGCACGGCCTTGACGACCTTTTCCGGGTTCATGGCCTGGCCGACCTTTTCCATCTCGCCGGCGATGTGGGTCAGCATCTTGCCTTCGTTTTCCTTCCAGTTCAGGGTCATGCGCAACAGCGGCTGGCCGTTGGCATCCTTGTAGGTCGGGTCCAGCGACAGATAGCAATCGCGATAGGCCATCACCGAGCCGGACATGCCGATGGTCAGGGTGCGCTGGTAGGCATCCTGCACGCTGGCCTTCCATTCGGAACCCCAACTGGGGACTTTCTCGCCGGGCATGGTGCCGGCCTGCTTGATGGGACGGCCACCGTAGCGCACGTGACGGATCGAGGCGCCACCGATGAAGCCCAGCGGGCCATGGTCGAACTGGTCGCCATTGAGGTCGTCCATGCCCACGCCACCGGCGCCGGTGCCGATGAAGGGATTGAATTGCGTACCCTTGGGCATGATCACGTTGATGCCACCGTTGTACTGGTAGGCGAAGTTCTTGCCGACCACGCCTTCACCGGTCACCGGGTCGTAGGGCTTGCCGATGCCGGAGAGCAGCAGCAGGCGCACATTGTGGGTCTGGAAGGCCGTCAGCAGCACCAGGTCGGCGGGTTGCTCGACCTCGCGGCCCTGGGCATCGATGTAGGTGACGCCGGTGGCGCGCTTGCCGGCGGCATCCAGGTTGACCTTGATGACCTGCGCCTTGGTACGCACTTCGAAGTTCTTGCGCTTCAACAGCACCGGCAGGATGGTGGTCTGCGGCGAGGCTTTGGAATACATGTAGCAGCCATAGTTTTCGCAGAAGCCGCAGTAGTTGCAGGGGCCGATGCGCACGCCATACGGATTGGTGAAGGGCTGCGAGGCATTGGCCGCCGGTGCCGGATAGGGATGGTAGCCGACCTCGCGCATGGCCTTTTCCACCAGCGAGGCGCTGTACTGGTATTGCAGCGGCGGGTTGGGGAATTCATCGCTGCGTTCGCCTTCCAGCGGGTTGCCGCCAGCGACGATCTTGCCCTTGAGATTGCCAGCCTTGCCGGAAACGGCCATGACCTTTTCCGAGAAATCGTAGAACGGCTCCAGCTCCTTGTAGGTCACGCCATGGTCTTGGATGGTCATGTCCTCGGGGATGAATTTCTTGCCGTACTTCTGCTCGTAGTGGGAGCGCATTTCCAGCTCCTCGGGCAGGTTGCGGTACATCATGCCATTCCAGTGGAAACCGGCGCCGCCCACGCCATCGCCCAGCAGGAAGGAACCATGCTGGCGGTAGGGGACGGCCACGTCCGAGAGCGTATGACGAATCGTCACGGTCTCGCGCGAGAGGTCCTGGAACAGCGCGCCGCGCACGGAATACTTCAGTTCATCGACGGCCTTGGGATACGGCGTATCGGTATTGGTATCGCGCATGTCGCCGCGTTCCAGCGCCAGCACGTTCAGGCCGGCTTCGGTGAGCTCCATGCCCATGATGGAGCCGGTCCAGCCCAGGCCCACCATCACCACATCCACTTTGTCTTTTTTGATAGCCATGATCAGCCCTTCTCTCCCAGAATCGACACAGGGCCGTATGGATACTTGACGTTGTATTGATCCACCCAGTCGGCGAAGTCGGCGCGCGCACCGGGGAAACCGACCATCTTCCAGCCGCCCATCTTCTGGTTGCCGCCGTACATCGGGTCGGCGAAATAACCTTCCTTGGTATTGCCCAGCATGAAGCTGAAGAAGGTCTTGGCCGGCACGGTATCGAAAGTGATCTTGCCGGCTTCCATCATCTTGAGCACGTCCACCTGCTGGGCCTTGTCGAGTTCGGCGAAGACCTTGCCGTGGTTCTTGCTGCACCAGTCGTTGCAGGCGGCGATGCCCTGGCGATAGATGTCGCGCGGTACCAGCGAGAGCTGGTAGCCCAGTTCGGGCACGCTATCCGGGTGGAAGGGGCCTTGCATGTACCACAGCTTGCCGGCGCCATAGGGGGTTTCCATCTGGCGATCGATGAACTCGGGCACGCCGGTTTCCAGCGCGCCGGCGCCGTACTGATCCGAGGGAATGAGGTGATCGACGGCGGCGTTGAGGAAAGCCCATTCGGGCGCGCTGAAGTAAGTAGGCGTGTAGGCGCGGGGCTTGCCCGGTTCGCTGCTGTCGGCCATGGCCGGCTGGGTCACGGCGACGGTGGTGGCGCCGCCTAGCGTGGTCGCGGCTGGGACGATGGCCAACACCTGGCGCAGAAAGCGCCGCCTGGGCTCTTTATCTTCTGACATGGGTATCCTTTGGATGTGGTTTTGACGAGGGCAATGCGGGACGCTGGCACAACAGGCCATGCAAGGATGAACCCCCTGCGTACCGGATGGACGCGTTCTTGTTGTTATGGTGAGGCCCCTGTGCGGCCGTTTCGGGCACAGCCGCACAGAATGACCATCAGATCGACAGGACGGTGGCACCGCCCTGCTTCAGGACATCAGGCCAGCACTTCGCCGAAGAAGGCTTGCAGCGCCACAGCGGCGCGTTCGGCGGTCTGACGGTGGTAGAAGAAGCCCGGATTGTTGGCATCCGGGTCGGTGAAGGAATGACCGGCCTGGCCATAATTGACCAGTTGCCAATCGATCTGAAGCGCGCTCATCTCATCGATGAAGCCATTGACCTGCTCGCGCGGCACCGACGGGTCTTGCACGCCGTGCAGCACCAGCACCGCGCCCTTGACCTTGCTGGCGGCGGGGGCCGGGGTATCGAGCGCGCCATGCAGCGACACCGTACCGCGCACTTCGCCACCATCACGCGCCAGCTCCAATGCAGCAGTACCGCCGAAGCAAAAACCGCAGGCGCCGAACTTGTCGGCGGCGATCTTCACGAAGGATTGCTGGCCGAACGCCTGCAAGGCAGCCTGCATACGCTTGCGCAATTGGGCGCGGTCCTGCTTCAAGGGGATGATGGCGGCCAGGGCCTGGTCCGGGTTGGCCGGGCGCAGGGTCTTGCCGAACACGTCGGCCACGAAGATGGCATGGCCGGCACCGATGGTGGTGGCGGCGATTTCCAGCGCCTGCTGGCGCAGGCCGAAGTAGTTGGGCACGGTCAACACGCCCGAGGTCTGTGGGCGGGTCTGTGAGAGC
>NZ_BADI01001213.1:0-6242 GCF_000333555.1 Herbaspirillum sp. B65
TGTACCCAGCCTCCTCAAGGCCGCAGCCACCAAGCAGAAGAAGAAACATAATGTTATAAATTATTTTCATGCCACCACCCTTGAATTGGGCACCATGAAATGAAACCATCTCAGCGACGCCATGCGAGCGAGCAAGCTCATCTTGCAGAGTTCCAGTTGGGATACCGTTGGATGGTCGCGGTATTTATTGTTGTTGGTGCCGTCGAAGAAGAAGCCTAGGAAGATGTCTTCTTCGCATTTCCCTGCCTGAGGAAACTGGAGAGATAAATTTTTTTCAAAATCTTGACGTGATGAAAGCTGAAGATAATTTGCAGGACATAGCTCGGAAAATCGTGCATTCATTTCATTCCTCCTCAAAATCTAACTCGCACATCTTTTCTTCAACAAACTTTCTTCTCTTGCACTCCACCACCCATAGCTGGCAAATAGCCTCAGCGCCAACCGGATCAAGCTCGGTTTCGAGCCGCTCAGGCTTACATGCACGTCGCATGCGTAACGCTGCCTGTTCAGCTGACCCAGGCGGATATTTGGGAAGCTCCTTCTCACAGACTTTCTTCGACATCTTTGATAGGCAGGCTTCATAAGGAGTCGCCGCTTCCCGCCCTCTCCATTCTGGGTGTCCAGGCTCAGCCCACGAAACCAGGACCTCTACCTCGTCGCCCGGATAGAAAGCGACATACAGATCACCCGCCTCGTCGTACTCAGGAATCTCCATGACCTTGATCCGCATGGTTTCCTCCGTCATCTTCTTGTTCGACTTCTGCCACTCCACCCTGACCTGCATCCCTGGCTTCCATTTCTTCGGCAGCTTCAGGCAGCAACCTTTCCCGCCCGGCCCCTCCAGAAATCCAAGGATGCCGCTACCGATAGGCTGGTTATCCGCCTGATTGAACAAGGTATAGCCCAGGCCCCAGTCGTGCATGTAGTTCACCGCATCGGTTGATACAGTCACGCTGTCACTGTCCTGGAAAGCCGCCGCGGGCTGGCCGTTGTCGCAAGCGACAAGCCACAGCAGGATCACCATCAGCAGGAGCACTTTGGGCATCACCTGCCTCAGCGAGCGCGAGGGGGATAGACGCTCACTCATGCCGCGGCCCCGGTTCATCCGGCGCCATTTCACTCATCCACAATGGCTCGCCACTCACGAACACCTCACCAGGAAGTTGCTTGATCGCCTCGATGAATTGCGCTGCCTCGGTGGGCGGGGCCTTCATCAGTTCCACCACGGCCGGATGCTGCGCCGCCTTGCCGGAGGTGAAGACGGCCAGCAGTACGTAGTAAAGCTGGCGTTCCTGGTCCTTCAACCCTGCGCCCAAGGCCAAGTCCCGATGTTGCGAAACGAATTCCAGCAGACGCCGGTGCGGCAGGCGATGCCAGCGACCAGGGGCGCGCAGGCCGATCTCATACATCAGCGTGTCCAGTGCCCGGGCTTCCAGCAACAATCCAAACTGCTGATCGTCCAGTTCAAGCAAAGGAGCGTCCGGCAATTCCGATTCGAGGGGACGACCTGCGGCTGGGTTGGCGTGCAGAACCCGCATGATGCCCTCGGCATCCACACAGGCGATGTGGTTGATGCAACCGGCAAACAATTGGCGCTGCGCATGGGTCAGCACCTGCAGCCAGACCGGCAGGATGCGCGTGTCGTACCAGCGCATGAGCATGATCTGGTCGTCACTCAAGCCGACATAGTGAAAATGGCGCAGATGCCGGGCGAACGCGTCCCGCTCGCACGCACTCTCATACCAGCTCAGGCAGGGTCGTTGGCGGCCCAGGCTGCCGGCCCATTTGATCAGTGCAAGGCGTTGCGTGGTCGCCAATTGCGTCAATTCAATGAGCCAGGGGGCAATGTCCAGCAGCACGTCTTCCGGGCTGCCTTCGAACAAGGAAACGAAGCCGACACGCATGGCCTGCAACTTGCGCTGCTGCCCCTCGTTCAAGGCGCCGTCGATGAGCAGATAGGCACGATGCTGGCGGGCGCTGCAATCCTCGATCCATGCCGGGATGCCGAAGAGATCCTGGCTCATTTCAGCATCCCCGGTGCGCCCTGGCGGGCCGCTTTCAAGAGGCATTCCTTGCAGATCTGCCGGGGCATCTGCGGCAGGATGACATTGCCCCTCACCGGTCCATCCAAACAGATCTGCCCCGCATGGATCACCAATTCCCCCGGACACTGCACGGTAATATTGCCGCCATCGATGGTGATGTTGGCCCCACCCGCGGTGGACAAGCTGATCTTCTTCGCTGCTGCCCAGTCGACGCCGGCATGGGCGCTGACCACCGTCAACTGATCGCGCGCCTGCACGGTCAGAGCATCGGCCTGCGCCTGTGCCGCGACATCACCTTGCGCGGCGATCACCTGCAAGCCGATACCCTGGTCACCCGCCGCCGCAGCCCCCGCCAGCAGCCCGATGGCCTGCTGCGTGCGCAGTCGGAACTGGTGGCCGCTGATGTGCTGCGCATCCTGGCCGGCCATCAGGCTGACGCTGCTGCCATTGGCCAATTGCAGATGCTGCCCCGCCACGACGCCAAGTCCTTCCTTGGCGGCGATCTGGATGACCGGCGTACTGCTGCCAGGCAGCGTCTGTCCTGCCATTTCTACCTGACCGGCAACGACCTGCTTCAGCGCATCGAGCCCCTGGTTCATGCCCACGGTGCGGTGCGTGCGGGCAGCCTCGTCGAAGCTCTTGCTGATGTGCGCGGCCTGTCGCGCCATGGCCCGCAGGCCCGTGTTGTCCGCCGCCGGATCACGATGGTGGGCACGATGTTGCGCCCGGTAGCTGGAAAACAGGATGCCTGCTCCGGCACGGATCACGCCATAGGCATCGGTGCGCAATTCCAGACCGGTGCCGCGGAAACTGCCGCGATAATTGTCGGCACTGTGGATCAGGTGGCCCAGGTTCAGTTCGCTGCCAGCCTGCGTGGTCTTGAACTGGAGCCGACCCTGGCCGTCGCTGTCATCGAAGAGCAACTGGTTGTAGCCCCAGCCACCGAATTCCTTGGAACGGATGCCCCACTGCGCAGCCGGGTTGCGATGCCCGTCACGGTCGGCGCTGGCGCCATGCCAGGTCGGTGCCTGGGCGCCGGCCAGGTTGCCCTGGCCGCTGATGCCGGTATCGCTGGCCATGGCGAAGACGTCCATGCTGGAAGAATCCTTCACCTCGCCTCCCGGTGTCGGTATCACGCCCCCCTCTCCACGGCCGTTGTAGAGCGCCCCGAGAATAATCGGTCGCTCCAGGTCGTTTTCAATGAACTGCACCAGGACTTCTTGTCCGATGCGGGGCAGGAATTGCAGCCCCATGGCCGGTCCGGCACAGCGCTGGCCTACCCGCACCCAGCAGGTGGCCGCCGCATCGTCATGCCGGCCTTGCCAGTGAAAACGGATGCGCACGCGGCCCAGCCGGTCACAGCAGATTTCATCAACGCCGTTGGCCTGGGTTTCGCCCCAGTAGCCGACCACGATGGCGCTCTGGCTGCCGCGCGCCAGGGCATGGGGACGCCGCTGCAGGCCACTACCATCGGCCAGCACCGGGCGCCAGGGGATGCCGGCGCGGATCGCTTCGAAGACATTGGCATAGCCCATGCGGCGGGCCTGCTCGATGAGCGTGTCGGTGCGTGCCAAGGGCCAGTCCGGGTGCAGAGGCTGGGTCTGCAAGCAGGCGGCGATGGCCTCTTCCAGCAAGGGTGGCAAGGGGCCGAAGAGTTCGGCCAGGGAGGCTTCGGTATCGGCCGGCAATTGGTTGATGCCCACGCCCAGCACCGACAGCACCGCGTACTCTTGCTGGCCCTGACGTGGCTCACGCAAGGGACCGCCCATGAGCGTGAAACGGCTGCCGGCGCGCAAGCTGCGTACCGTGCTGCGCCCGCGCCAGCGCTTGTTGAGCGCTTCGGCCGCCTCCATCATCAGGCGCGCATGGCGGTCGGTTGCCTGGCTATCGTCAGGCGCGTTCAGGCCGGCGCTGTCGTAGCTTTCCAGCCGGGGCGCCGAGCGACCACCAAAGGCATGATGGGTGGGGATGCTGGCGGCAATGGCCTGCTTGTTCTGGTCGTCGTAGCCCAGCAGCGTATAGCTGGCCGCCTGCAGGCTGCGGCAGGCCGCCAGCGCCTGGATGCTGTCCTGGGTTTCCTGCGCCCTGGCGCCGTGAAAACGCAGGCCGCCATCCGCGGCACTGGTGACATCCTCGGCCAGGGCGCTACGTTGCGAGGAATCGCCAAAGAACACCAGGCGATGGCCCTGCGGGCTGGCCGCATGTTCTTCCACGCGCCACGACATCCCTTCGCCGAGCAGCAGGCGGCTGATGAAGTCGAGGTGGGTCTGGCGGTATTGCACCGTGTAGCTGCGCACCGGTACCCGCGTCAACACATCCAGCGCATCGGCCGACCAGGTCCAGTCGGCGTGCTGCGGGAAGTCGCGCAAGACGTCCTCGACGACGTCGAGCAAGCTCTTGTCTTGCCACACGCGGCTGGTACGGGACTGCCCCAGCAGCCAGGGCCACGGCGCCATGCGTAGCCGGTAGCGACAGAAACCGCCATCGCCGCCCAACTTCGCCGCTTCATGGATGATGCCGGTACGACGACTTCGGGTGCCATCGGCGAGCCGGGTTTCCAGGGTGGCGTGGCACCCTATCAGCGACTTCAGCGGACACTCGGCGTCCAAGCTCAGGACGATCAGTTCGCTGGCATCGACGCCATGCAACTGTTCCGAGGACACGTAGGCCTGTAGCAAAAAGCGATCCTCGGCATGACCGGCGATCTGCAAGCGAAACAAACGGCTGTCCGCAGAAAAACGGACCAGGCGGGACAACAAGCTGCTGGCGGCATCCATGAAGGTAGCGATGAGAAATGACGGGCCGCCATTCTTGTTCGGCCAGGGCGCCACGCAGCAAAAGCCCTGAAAATCCTGAGGAAGACTCGAAACTTGGGGACAAAAAATTCCAACTATTTGGGAGATTTGTCAGGCTTTTGAAATACAACAAAAAAACCCGCGTCTGTGAGGACGTGGGCTTTTGATCTAGCCTTTGCGGGCAGCACTCAGGTCATGCCAAGGATGCTGCCCGTTGGCCAGTCCGACAACCGAGGACTATTGCTTGGCCAGCGGCGCCGTGCCCACCTCCACCGTCTTTTTTTCCGGCACCTGCTGGCGTACCTTGGCCACGTCCGATGCACTCACCGACGCCGCCTGGTTGCCCCAGCTGCTGCGGATAAAGGTGACCACATCAGCCACTTCCTGGTCCGACAGCCGGCTGGCAAAACCAGGCATGGCGAATTGCGTCGGGGCCTTGTGGGTCCAGGGCATTTCGGCGCCTTCCAGCACGATGCGGATCAGCGAAGCCGGATTGTCCGCATTCACCGTGGGCGACAAGGCCAGAGTCGGGAAGGTTTCTTCATACCCCTTGCCGCTACTGCGGTGGCAAGCCGCACAGTTGTTGAGAAACGTCATCGCGCCGGGACTTTGATCGCTACCCTTGCGCAAGGCCTGGTGAGTCTTGTCGTCATAGGCCAGCGCAGCCGTCCCTTCCTTGACCGGCTGGAGCGACTTCAGATAAGTCGCCATGGCCGACAGGTCGGCCTCGCTCAGGTACTGGGTACTCTGGGCGACCACATCGGCCATGCCGCCAAAGGCTGCGGAATGGCTGTTGCGGCCGGTCTTGAGGAAGGCCACGATGTCGGCCTGGCTCCAGCGGCCCAGACCATCGCGGGCGTCGCCGCGCAGGTTGTTGGCCAGGTAGCCATCGATGACGCCACCGGAGAGGTACAGGCTGCTGTCGTTGGACAAGGCCTTTTCCTGCATCCCGACACCACGCGGGGTGTGGCAGGCCCCGCAGTGCCCCAGGCCTTCGACCAGGTACTGGCCACGGACCAGGGGACTGTTGTCCTCGGGACCATCGAGCGCCACCGCCGGTGCGAACACCTTGCGCCAGATCGACAGCGGCCAGCGCATCGACAGCGGCCAGGTGATGTCTACACCGCGATTGGGTGCGGGGTCAGCCTGCACGCCATTCATGAAGTAGGCATACAGCGCCTTCACGTCAGCCGGCTTGACCTTGGCGTAGGAGGGATAGGGCATGGCCGGATAGAGCGACGCGCCATCCTTGCGGATGCCGTGGCGCAGGGCGTTGTCGAAATCCTCTTCGCTATAGCTGCCGATGCCGTTTTCCTTGTCCNGCGTGATGTTGGAGGAATACACCCGTACCACGGGGGTCGCAATGGGCAGGCCACCAGCAAAGGGCTTGCCGCCCTTGGCG
>NZ_BADI01001212.1:0-269 GCF_000333555.1 Herbaspirillum sp. B65
GACCCCCGCCGCTGCAGCGAGTGACACTGCACTTTCCACTTCCGCAGGAAGTCCCAACTTCTTAATCTGTTCAGCAATATCCGGCATCAAGGCAGAACTTGCCCCGGCCCCCAGTGCTCCAGAAACACCTCCCGCAAGCAAGCCAATTGCCGAGTGTGCGCCGATCACCGAGATATCGCGCGGCACGCTCAGGCCCAGATCGGCAATGGCATTCATCGCGCCCAGCGCCGGCAGGTCATTGCTGGCGAAGATAGCGGTCAGTTGCCGAT
>NZ_BADI01001211.1:0-986 GCF_000333555.1 Herbaspirillum sp. B65
GCCCGAGAGGTTGCCGGCCAGACCGGTGGCGCGGTGCTTCAGCCTGGGGAAGATTGAATATACCCACTCCAGGTCACGTGCCACACCGTCCTTGTCCTTGCGGGTATAGGCGCCCAGGGCCAGGTTTTCTTCGACGGTCAACGTGGTCAACGTGGCGCGGCCCTCGGCCACCTGCACCACGCCGGATTCAACGATGCGGTGCGGCGACATCTGCAAGAGGTCTTGCCCGTTGAGCAGCACGCGGCCGCGCTGCGCCTTCACCAGGCCGGAGATGGCCAACAGCGACGTGCTCTTGCCGGCGCCATTGGCACCGACCAGTGCGGTGATCTCGCCTTCGTTCAGGGACAGGCTGATGCCCTTGACCGCTTCGATGTGGCCATAGGCCACGGCCAGGTCTTCTACCTGCAGGATGGGTTGCTTGTTGCCGCTGGCGCTCATGCTTCTTCCTTGCCGAGATAGGCCTCGATCACTTCCTGGTTGTTCTTGATCTGGTCCGGGGTGCCTTCGGCGATGATCTTGCCGAAGTTGAGCACGGCGATGCGCTCGCACAGGCCCATGACGAAGCGCATGTCATGCTCGATCATGAAGATGGTGAAACCGCGCTGCTTGATGTTGACGATCTCGCTCATTAGCTCGGTCTTCTCGGCCGGGTTCATGCCGGCCACCGGTTCGTCCAGCAACAGCAGCTTGGGCTTGGTCGCCAGGGCGCGGGCGAACTCCAGCTTGCGCTGCTCGCCATAGGAAAGGCTGTCGGCCAGCATGTGCGCCTTGTGATCCAGGCGCACCCAGGACAGCAGCTCCAGCGCGCGTTCGCGGGCTTGCTGTTCGGCACGGCGGAAAGCGCCGAGGTTGACAACATGCTGGCCACCCCATAGTTCAGGTGCTCGTGCATCCCGACCACGACGTTTTCCAGCAGCGTCATTTTCTTGATACCCGGATGTTCTGGAAGGTGCGGGCAATGCCGCGCTCGGTGATCTTGTGCGGGG
>NZ_BADI01001210.1:0-1181 GCF_000333555.1 Herbaspirillum sp. B65
TGGGGCCGATCAGGCGGAAGATCTCGCCCTGCTTGACGTGAAGTTCACCCCTTGCCAATACCTGCAAGCCGCCAAAGTTCTTGCTGATGTCGGTCAGTTGTAAAAGCATTATTTCACTTTCTTTTCAGCGTTGCGGCCCAGCAAGGCGCGGAGGCGGCGCGGGTCCCAGATGCCCTTGGGCAGGTACAGCACCACCAGGATCAGGATCAGGCCATTGATGGCCAGGCGGAAGTCCTTGAAATGACGCAGCACTTCCGGCAGCAGCGAAAGGATGGTCGAGCCGATCATGGGGCCGATCAGGTTGCTGGTGCCGCCGAAGACGGCCATGGTCAGGATGTCGACTGCATTCTCGAAGCCATAGTTGTTGGGGCCGATGGTGAAGGTGTAGTGAGCGTTCAGGCCGCCTGCGACACCAGCAATGGCCGCGCCGATGACGAAGGCCAGCAGCTTGTAGCCGGCCACGTTCACACCCATCAGGCGCGCTGCCACTTCATCTTCCTTGATGGCTTCGAAGGCGCGGCCGATCTTGGAGCGACGCAGGCGCGCCAGCGCATAGATGGTCACGCCCAGCAGCAAGACGATGTGCCACCACTCGGTGATCGGCGGCACGCCGTTCAAGCCCATGGGGCCGCCGGTGATGTCCAGGTTCAGCACGATCACGCGCACCACTTCGCCAAAGCCCAGCGTGGCCATGGCCAGGTAGACGCCCGACAGGCGCAGCGTGGGGATGCCGATCACCAGCGCCACCAGCGCGGGCAGTACGCCGCCTGCGGCCAGCGCAATGGGGAAGGGCAGGTCGAATTGCATCGTCAACAGCGATGCGGTATAGGCGCCGATGCCCATGAAGGCTGCGTTGGCCAGCGACAGCAAGCCGCAGGACAGGGTGACGTAGATCGAGAGAGCCAGCATGGCATTGACGCCGATGCTGAAAATGACGGTGTTGTAGGTGGCCCAGAAGCCATCCCACCAATCCATGAAGCCCATCTTATGCCTTCCTTTCCAGCACTTTGCCAAACATGCCGGAGGGTTTTACCAGCAGGATCAGGAACAGGAGGCCGAACGCCACCGCATCGCGGAAGTCGCTGGAGATATAGGCCACCGTCAACACCTCGGCAAAGCCGAGGAACAGGCCACCGATCATGGCGCCACGGATATCGCCCATGCCGCCCAGGATGATGACG
>NZ_BADI01001209.1:0-3179 GCF_000333555.1 Herbaspirillum sp. B65
GCAATCCTCATGACCCCTGCAACTACAACGCAATTGACGACGATGGCAATCCATTCATCAAGTTCCCGATCGGTACGATCTTGATGGACCAGAACGCAACGCCGCTCATCTGCTACCAGGACAAGACTTTTAGATATGCCAATGGTACTTACTCACCGTGATCATCGCGCTGCTGCCGGCTTTCCCGTCATACGGCGCCTCGGACGCGACCTGCTGGCCGGCATCCTGCTGGCTTCCATTTGCGGCCTGGCGCACGCCTGCTGGGAACAGGTGGCCAACTGGTATGGCGTAAACGTGCATCTCCTGTATGCGATCGCCAAGACCGAATCCAATCTCAATCCTCTGGCGAGGAACCAGAACAAGAACGGTTCTTATGATATCGGCCTGATGCAGATCAACAGCGCCTGGCTGCCCACCCTGAAGAAGTACGGGATCGACGAGTCACGCCTGAGGGATCCCTGTGTCAATCTTCAGGTTGGCGCATGGATCCTCTCCCAGAACATGCAGAAGATGGGGCCAACCTGGGAGGCGGTCGGTGCGTATAATGCAAGAAATCCCAAGCTCAGAATCGAATACGCAAGGCGGGTCTATCGCAACATCCCGACCGAGGCCCTCGTTCAGGCAGGGAGGTAGTCGTTCGGATCGGCCGTGTCCGACGTGGGCGAGGCGTCCTTGCATAGCTCCAGCCGATATCCCTGGTTGTAGGCAGTACGAATCATGACTACCGGCCGGTTGGGGTCGATCTGCAGTTTTTTGCGCAGCTTGTAGACGTGTTGTTCGATGGTGCGGCCAGCGATGTCGCTGTCGGTGCTCCAGATCACTGCGCCAATGGTGTCGCGCGAAATGTAGACCCCGGGCGAGGAAAAGAACAGCCACGCCATGCTGAATTCGCGCGGCGTCAGGTTGATCGGTGTTCCCTGGTAGCTGAATCTGGTGGATTCCCGGTTCAGAGAAAATCCGGCGTATTCAATCGTACGCCGACTGGCGGTAGGCGCCGACCGCCGGATCAGGGCATTGACGCGCGCCGTAAATTCGATGACTTCAAACGGACGGACCAGAAAGTCGTCAGCGCCACTGTCCAGCGTTAGCGCGGCCAGCTCTGCGCTACGCGTCGGCGACAAGACCAGGGTCGGGGTACGATCACCGCTTCGATAGTTCAGCCAGGAGAAAATATTGTCGTCGCTTCCAGGGGCAACGGTGATATCGATGATGATCAGGCTAAATCCTCTGCGCCGCAACGCGCGCAACAAATCAGTCTCCGTCGTGAAATGAACCGGCTCGAGGCCGGCTCGCATTAGTGCTTCCTTCACTTGGGTATATACAGCCGGGTTACGTAGATAGCATGCTATTTTCATTTCGCGATTCAAGCAGTGTTATGCCATCTCTACGTCGATGGATTTTCTAAATTTTCTGTTGTCAAAACGTTGAGAAATTCTTGAACATCTCGTCATTCAACGGAAGGTATACTTTAATTATCAATATAGAGCAATTTCATTCGATCCTCCGAGGCTCTGCGATATCTTCACCCCTCGGTGGCTCAATGCCAAAACTGGATAGGCAAGGCACTAACGTTTCTCCGGTTGCTCAATAAATCATGACCTACCCAGGTGACCGAATGGCAAACAATTCCTCCTTTGCACGAGACCTGCAGCAAGAACTCCTTTTGCTGCTGAACAATCCCAAGACCTTCTCTGATATCCATATCGAGCAGGACGAGCCGGTGATGCTGAAGACGCCTCGTGGCTGGCAGTCTTATGGCGACTTCCCGGTAGCGCTCGAAGAGATGCAACCCTTGCTCAACGCAATCGATGAGGATTGGGAAGACAAGATCATCGACAAGGCAATCGATTCTCCGTTCATCCTTGATCGCTGGCGGCTGCGTTGCAATGTGTTCCGCATGGCGCGCGGCACCCGGGTGGCGATCTCGATCCGTCGTTTCCCGCTGGAGCCGATGC
Source organism: Herbaspirillum sp. B65 (assembly GCF_000333555.1). Classification (NCBI taxonomy): domain Bacteria; kingdom Pseudomonadati; phylum Pseudomonadota; class Betaproteobacteria; order Burkholderiales; family Oxalobacteraceae; genus Herbaspirillum; species Herbaspirillum sp. B65. The sequence goes on from NZ_BADI01001209.1 coordinate 1,956, forward strand.
CACTGGAGAGCACTGGACTGCCGCCTTACATCAAGACCATCCTGGATGTCACCAAAGGCCTCATCCTCATCACGGGTCCCACCGGTGCGGGAAAGACGACCACCATGGCCTCCATGCTGGAGTACATCAACATGACCCGTCACGCACATATCGTCACGATCGAAGAACCCATCGAATACGAACTTCAACGCAAACAATCCATCATTTCTCAAAAAGAGGTACCCACGGATACCGCGAGTTTTTCCAGCGGTCTGCGCGAAGCACTGCGTCAAAAACCCGACGTATTGATGGTCGGTGAGATTCGTGACTTCGAGACTGCCGACACGGTCCTCCATGCCGGAGAGTCCGGGCACCTCGTCCTGGCTACTCTGCACACCAGCAGCGCGGTACGCGCCATTACCAAACTTCTCAGTTTCTTCCCACCTGATCAACGGACACAACGTGCGGCATCGCTGGCTGACTCTCTGATCGGCGTCATCTTCCAGAGTCTGCTGCCCTCCGAGGATGGCGAACAACACGTCATGGCCAGCGAGATGGTGTTCAACAACAACCAGCAGATCGCTCCCTTCATCATGGATCCGGAAAAGCTACCGCTGATTGGCGACTTCATGAAGCGCAAGGAAGATAATATGTCCCGCACGCTCAATGATGTCCTGATCCAGCTGATTGCCAAGAAGAGGATCAATCCGCGCGATGCCTTGCGCATTGCCTATAACCGCATCGAATTGCACGAGATGCTGACCAGCAAGCGCTGACGTTTTTTCATGACGGACGGGGTGCTCCCCGTCCGCATCCTGCCCTGCGGACAAGTCCGCCGATGGCACAACGGCGGAGCAGGGCCATCGTATTTCCATCCACGATGTGCACGCAACGTGTACACGACAATCTCCCGTCTTGCTCTCTGAAAGCGTTGGTTTATACCAAGTTCCCGGAAGCAGGTTCTATCGGGCACATCTTTTTTCTTTTTCTTTGATGGCGCCGATGGTGCGCGCACGTGCCGGAATCGGCCACGGCACGCCCTGCGGCCCGGTGAACTGCCCGCTCGATCGCGATAAACATACCGTGATGAGTGGAACTGTGATCACGGCGATGGTGACCCATGACTGCGCACGGAGTCGATCGATAACGTCATTGTTGACGAAATAAGCTGACATCTGTGTGACATGCATTGCACAACAGCGGATTTAGTCCGTGGCCAACTTCGAAGAGCTCAATGAAAAAAAC
>NZ_BADI01001208.1:0-922 GCF_000333555.1 Herbaspirillum sp. B65
TATTGCGCATCCTGGATATACTTGATGACCCATGAACCTGATCATTCATAACCTTGATCACTTTGCTCGGCCTGCTCTTTGCTTTGCCGTGGCCAGTTCGCCCAGGTTGAGGATGAAGCCGCCGACGCCGGCCAGGGTGAACGTCTTCTTGCCCGACTGCGTGACGGCCGCGCCGATGGCCGCGCCGATGCCCATGGCCAGGCCCTGCCCGATGCCCCCTCCCAGCGCATGAACGCCGGCGCGCGGATCGAAGATGCGCAGGTAGCGGTTGCCCCAGGTACTGTTGGAGACGGTCACGTCGCGCACCCAGTTGAACTGACGTCCCGCAGCCTGCTGCAATTGTTCCACCAGCGTGCCGTAGGGGCCGAGCCCATCGAGCAAGCCATGCACGGCGCTCTCGCGCGCCTGCTTGAGGTCGGCCATGAAGGCGGGATCGACCTGCAACGCCGCCAGGCGATCGGCCAGGCCACCCAACACCAGGGCCGAATCGCCGCAGACGAAATAGTCGCTGGTATAGCAGCGGCCTTCGGCCGCCGGATCGGCATCGACCCGGTACAGCGGACGCGGCAGCTTCAGTTCGTACTTCAGGGTTTCATTGCCGCGCAGGCGCGAGCCGACCACCAGCATGGCATCGCAGCTTTGATAGAAATTCTCGACCGGCTTGTGCAGGTTGAAGGCGCCCAGCGAGCGCGCATCATCCTCCGCCACGATGCCCCGGCCCTGGGTGCTGGTGACTACACCAAAGCCCAGCGCCAGCAAGCGCTGCACCTGCGACCCGGCATGACGCGCCCCGCCGCCCAGCCACAGCAGCGGACGCCGGGCCTTCAAGAGGCGCTCGGCCAGTTCATCCAGGGCGCGTGCCGAGGGCAGGCTGGGCGGGATGGCCAGCGGTTGCAGATTGGTCGGCATGAAATCAGGCGGC
>NZ_BADI01001207.1:0-7540 GCF_000333555.1 Herbaspirillum sp. B65
GTTTGTAACCGCCGAAGGGTACGCTGATGTCATCCTCGTCATACTGGTTGACGTGCACCGTCCCCACCCGCAAGGCGCGCGCGGTCTGATGGGCCTTGGCCAGGTTGCCGGTCCATAAGCCAGCCTGCAGGCGAAAAGCGGTATCGTTGGCCGCAGCAATTGCATCGCCCAGGTCGTAAAAGCCGAACACCGACAACACCGGTCCAAAGATTTCCTCGCGTGCGATCTTCATGCTCTGGCCCACGCTGGCAAAGAGCGTCGGTTCGACGTAATAGCCACCGCTGTCCTGCCGCACCCGCTGCCCACCGGCCAGCAGTTGCGCGCCCTCTTCCCGTCCCGATGCGATGAAGCCCAGCACGGTATTCATCTGCACCTCATCCACGATGGCGCCCATGACCGTGTTTTCATCCAGGGGATCGCCCGGCTGGAACGACGGCATCAACGCCAGCGCCTTGTCGATGAAACGATCATAGATACCCGCTTCCACGTACAGGCGCGAAGGCGCGTTGCAGCTTTCGCCCTGGTTGAAGAAGATCGACCCCACCGCCGCCCGTACGGCGGCATCCAGGTCGGGACAGTCGGCGCAGACGATGTTGGGCGACTTGCCGCCCAGCTCCGTCCAGACCCGCTTGAGATTGGATTGGCCGGCATATTGGGTGATCTGCTTGCCGATCCGGGTGGAACCGGTAAAGCCGATGCAATCGACGTCCTGATGTAGCGCCAGGGCTGCTCCGGCTTCATGGCCATAACCCGGCGTGACATTGAACACCCCGGCTGGAATACCCGCCTCCAACGCGATATCGGCCAACCGCAAGGCTGACAAGGGCGATTTTTCAGACGGTTTGAGGATGACGCTGTTACCGGCCGCCAGTGCCGGGGCGATCTTCCAGGACGCCATGATCATCGGGTAGTTCCACGGCACGATGGCGGCCACCACGCCCACCGGTTCACGCGTGATCAAGGCCAGCGAGGCATCGCCGGTCGGGGCGATTTCGTCATAGAGCTTGTCGATGGCTTCGCCATACCAGCGGATGCAATTGGCCGCAGCTGGCACGTCCACGCTGCGGCTGTACTTGATCGGCTTGCCCATGTCCAGGGTTTCCAGCAGCGCCAGTTCATCGCGGTATTGCAGGATCAGGTCGGCAAAGCGGATCAGGATGCGCTTGCGCGCCGCCGGCGCCAGCCCGGCCCAGCGCCGGTCCTCGAAGGCCTGGCGGGCGGCGGCCACGGCGCGGTCGATATCGGCCGTGTCGCAGCGGGCCACCGCGGCCAGCTTGCGGCCATCGATGGGGGAAATGCAATCGAAGGTGGCGCCGGACAGCGCCGCCACGCGCTGGCCATCGATGCTGGCGCGGCCGTCGCGTGGCACGGCGGCGGCGCGTTCATGCCAAAGGGTATCGCTCATGATGATCTCGATTCGGTCAAGTTGAGGAGGACGATCAAGGGAGATTTACACCAGCCCTTGCTGGCGCAGATCTTCCAGCGTCTTGTCCAGGCACAGGCGGATGAGCGCGATCATTTCATCGATCTCGGCATGAGTCATGGTCAGCGGCGGCGCGATGATCATGCGGTCACCCACGGCGCGCATGATCATGCCGTTGGAGAACATGTGGCCGCGACAGATCATGCCGACGTCAAGCTTGGCGTCGAAGGGTTCGCAGTCATGCACCTTCTCGGCCTTCTTCTTGACCAGATTGAGACCGGCCACGAAACCGCAACTCTCGGCGCTGCCCACCAGCGGATGGTCGGCCAGCGTGGCGAAGCGCTGCTGCAGATAGGGGCCGATATCCTCGCGCACCCGCTGTACCAGACCTTCTTCTTCGATGATGCGGATATTTTCCAGCGCCGCCGCGCAAGCCACCGGATGGCCGGAATAGGTGAAGCCGTGGTTGAATTCACCGCCCTCCTCGATCAGCGCCTGGGCCACGCGGTCGCCCACCAGCACGCCGCCCAGCGGCACGTAACCGGAGGTCACGCCCTTGGCGAAGGTCATCAGGTCGGGCTTGACGCCGAAGTGTTCGCAGCCGAACCAGTGGCCCAGGCGACCGAAGCCGCAGATGACTTCATCGGTCACCAGCAGGATGCCGTACTTGTCGCAGATGCGCTGGATTTCGGGCCAATAGGTGGCGGGCGGGATGATGACGCCGCCCGCGCCTTGCACCGGCTCGCCGATGAAGGCCGCTACCTTGTCGGCGCCCACCTCCAGGATCTTCTGCTCCAGCCAGGAAGCCGCTGTCAGGCCGAACTCTTCCTCGCTCTGGCCACGGCCACCCTCGACGTAGTATGGCTGGCCGATATGGACGATGCCCGGAATCGGCAAGCCACCCTGCTCATGGATACCCGACATACCGCCCAGCGAGCCGCCGGCCATGGTGCTACCGTGGTAGGCGTTATGGCGGCTGATGATGACGTGGCGTTCCGGCTGGCCCTTGATGTCCCAGTAGCGACGCACCATGCGCACGATGGTGTCGTTGCCTTCCGAACCGGAGCTGGTGAAGAAGACATGGTTGAACTGCGGCGGCGAAATTTCCACCAGCTTGGCCGCCAGTTGCACCGCCGGCACGTTGGTGGTCTGGAAAAAGCTGTTGTAGAACGGCAGTTGCTGCATCTGGGCATAGACGGCATCGGCAATGCGGGTACGGCCATAGCCGACGTTCATGCACCATAGGCCCGACATGCCGTCCAGCAGACGCTTGCCTTCCGAATCCCAGAGGTAGATCCCCTGACCGCTGACGATGACCCGCGCCCCGCGCTGGTTGATGCCCTTGGGATCGGTGAAGGGATGCAGATAGTGTGCCGCGTCCAGCGCCTGGATGGCACGGGTATCGACGGCGGCAGCCTGGCTGCTGGGATTGAATTGCGGCGCGATGGCGGCGATGGGGTTGAGCGTGTTGTATTGCATGATCGACCTTTGTTCTCAGGATGAGCGCCCTAGAGCGCTTGTAAATGATGTGCCTTGGCGTGAATGATCCAGCGCCAGATAATCGGATGGCCGACTGCCGGCCTCAGACGTGCAGCAACAGGTGCTCACGCTCCCAGGGGCTGATGACTTGCATGAACTCGGCGTGCTCCAGCGTCTTGATGGCGGCATAGACGTCGATGAAGCGCTCACCCAGTACCTGGCGCAGATGGGCTTCCTTACGCAAGCCATCGAGGGCCTCGGATAAGGTCTGCGGCAATTGGTAGTCGAGGTCATAGGCGCTGTTGACCGTCATCGGCGTAGGCTCCAGGCGCTGGGTCATGCCCAGGTAGCCGCAGGCCAACGTCACCGCCAGGGCCAGGTAGGGATTGGCATCGGCACCGACCACGCGGTTTTCCACGCGGCGGTCCTGCGGCCCGGCCTCCGGCACGCGGAAGCCCACGGTGCGGTTGTCCCGGCCCCACTGGATGTTGATGGGGGCGGCGGTGTGGCGCACGATGCGGCGGTAAGAGTTCACATACGGCGCGACGATGGCCATGGCGGCCGGCATATAACGTTGCAGACCGCCGATGTAATGACGGAATGTTTCACTGGCGCTGCCATCGGGGTTGCTGAAGATGTTCTGCCCGCTCTTGCTATCCACCACGCTCTGGTGGATGTGCATGGCCGAACCCGGTTCGCCGGTCATGGGCTTGGCCATGAAGGTGGCATACATGTTGTGCTTGAGCGCCGCTTCGCGCAGAGTACGCTTGAAGAAGAACACCTTGTCGGCCAACCCCAGCGGCTCGCCATGCAGGAAGTTGATCTCCATCTGGCCCGCACCGATTTCATGGATCAGGGTATCGACGTCCAGCTGCATCATGTCGCAGTAGTCGTAGATATCCTCGAACAGCGGATCGAATTCATTGACCGCATCGATGCTGTAGACCTGACGACTGGTCTCGGCACGTCCGCTGCGTCCCACCGGCGGGCGCAGGGGCAGGTCCGGGTCGGTGTTCTGCGCGGTCAGGTAGAACTCCAGCTCGGGCGCCACCACCGGCGACCAGCCGCGTTCGGCGTACAAGGCCAGCACCCGACGCAGCACCGAGCGCGGGGCGAAGTCGATCAGCGAACCATCGGCGAAATAGCAATCATGGATCACCTGCGCCGTCGGATCGGTGGCCCAAGGCACCAGCGTGATGGTATTGGGATCGGCGCGCAGGATCATGTCGCGATCGGTGGAGGAGATGGCGCGCTCGTAGGCGGCGTCATCGGTGGGATAGTTACCGGTGACGGTCATGCCCAGCACGGCTTCGGGCAGGCGCATTCCGCGGTCTTCGGTGAACTTGGTGCGCGGCATGATCTTGCCGCGCGCCACGCCGGTCAGGTCCGGCACCAGGCATTCGATCTCGGTGACACGATTCTCATTGAGCCACTGGTCCATGTCGTTATAGGAAAAATTATTGCGCAATGACATAGGGTCCTCTCGTAATACGTTGTAGTTGGGGTCTGGCTGGCCCCGCTGGGGGCATCACTGGCGTGGCGACATCCTCACTGCTTGGCCCACGCACAGGCGGCGCGATGCGCTACGGCAGCCCCGACAGGAAAGTGCATAGCGCCTTCATGCCCTGCCCTCCTTCTTGTGTTGCTGGTATTGGCGGCAAGCCTGGCCAAAGGCCGCCAGCAGGCTCATCGAATCGGGGTTCTCGGTGATCTTCCATTCCGGGTGCCACTGCACGGCCAGCATGAAACCGGCGCCCTCGGCGGCGCTGAAGGCTTCCACCAGACCATCCTCGGCCACTGCTTCCACCCGCAATCCCGGCGCCAGTCGGGCCACGCCTTGACCATGCAGGGAATTGACCATCAACTCGCCGCGGCCACCCAGGGCGGCCGAGACGATGCCGCCCGGCGTCAGGCTGACCCGGTGCGCAGGGCCGTATTGGACGTCCAGCGGATCATCGTCGTCATCGCGGTGATCCATCATCCCCGGCACCTGGTGTACTGCCTGGTGCAACGAGCCACCCAGGGCCACGTTGATTTCCTGGGTGCCGCGGCAGATCGCCATGAGGGGAATGCGACGGTCCACCGCCTTGCGGATCAGCGGGATGGTCAGTGCATCGCGCGCTTCATCCAGCGGCAAGGCCGGATTCAAGACGTCTTCACCGAACAGCGAGGGATGCACGTTGGAGGGCGAACCGGTCAGCAGGATGCCATCGGCCACGTCCAGCACGGCTTCCCAGTCGGTGCGCGCGGCGCAGGCCGGCAGCACCAGCGGCATACCTCCGGCGCCCAGGGAAACGGCATCCACGTACTTCATCTGCGCCAGGTAATACGCATCGGTATCGATCTTCATGGTGCAGGAAGGGACAATGATGAGCGGCTTGTTCATGATCTCAGCGGGCTAACAATGGAGGGAAAATGGAATGAATCCTCAATCGGATGTCTTGGGCAGCAGGCGCATGACGTCCGGCACCACGCCCTGCTTGGAAAAGGCGATGGCCGTGGTCGGGCCGGTGGCGCTGATGGCGGTCAGCGTGAGGCGGTCCTCGCGCTGGGCCGCATGGAAGCTGCGCCCCTGGTCGTCGCTCCACAGCACCACGCCATCCAGGCCCACGGCGATGACGCGTTGACCGACCTGGCTAAGTGCCGTGATGGAACTCTTGACGCCGCTATCGATGGCTTGCCAGTGGTCACCGCCATCGCTGCTGCGATAGATGGTCCCGCGCAAGCCGGCCACCAGCAGGCTGCCATCGCGCAGCGCCAGACCGGTCCAGAATGAGCCCTTGTAGCCGGTGTCCAGGTAGGTCCAGTTCTGGCCTAGATCATCGGAACGTAGCACCAGGCCGCGTTCGGCCACGGCGTAGAGTCGCTTGCCGCTGTTGAACAGGCCCATCAGGTTGCGGTCTGCCCGGCCTCCATCGGGCGGCTTGGGCAGCTTCACCTGCTGCCAACTGCGGCCACCGTCCTCGGTGGTCAGCAGCAACGACCACAGGCCCACCGCCACACCATGGCTGGCATCGCTGAAATGGATGGAGAACAACGGCTGGTCGGTCGTGACATCGCTGCGCTGCAGGCTCCAGGTCTGGCCGCCATCGGTGGTGTGGATGATGGTCCCCCAATGACCGGCTGCCCAGCCGTTGCGCTCATCGGCAAAACTCACGCTGGTCAGGGTCACGCGGGTAGGCACGGTGCCGGCCTGGCGGAAATGCTGGCCACCGTCATCGGAGAGCAGCACCGCGCCATACTCGCCCACGGCCACCAGGCGGTTGCCAGCATGGTCGACGGCCAGCAACATGCCAGCGGCCTGTTGCACATCGGGCAGCGCCATCTTCTGTTGCGGCGCTGGCGGTTGCTGGGCCAACGCAATGCCCGCGCTCAAACCGAGAGTGAGTGCCACGCCAAGTGGCAGCAGCCGTTTTTTTGCGTACTTGGTAATCATCAGAAAACCTCAGTGATCGAAGATGCCAGAGGCACGTACCGCCTTCTTGCGCGGGAACAGACGCTCCAGCCACACCGCCAGTGCCGGCAAGGCGGTCATGGCCATGACCAGGTTGACCAGGAACATGAAGGCCAGCAGCTTGCCCATGTCGGCCTGGAACTTGAGAGCCGAGAAGGACCAGGTCGCCACGCCGATGGCCAGGGTGATGGCGGTGAAGATGGTGGCCATCCCCACTTCCAGCATGGCCTGCTCCAGTGCCTTGACGATGGGCGTGCCGTGCGAGAGATGTAGTTGCAGGCGGTTGTAGATGTAGAAGGCATAGTCCACGCCGATGCCCACGGCCAGCACCATCACCGGCAGGGTCGCCACCGTCAGGCCGATCTCCAGATCCTTCATGAACCAGTAGCCGATGAAGGTCCCCACCGTCAGCGGCAGGCAGCAGGCGATGACAGCGCGCAGGTCGCGATAGACCAGGAACACCAGGATGGCGATGGCGGCATAGACGTAGAGCATCATCGGCAATTCGCTGCGCTCCAGTTCATCGTTGACGGCGGCCAGGATGCCGGCATTGCCCGCCGCCAGGGCGATGGTGACGCCCGGCAGACGGTCTTGCTGACGGAACTGCTTGATCTTGGCGATCACGCCATTGATGGTGGCCGCCTTATGGTCGGTCAGGAACAGATGCGCTGCGACCATGCTGCAATCCTTGCGCATGTAGCCATGCAGACGACTCACCTCCACCGACAGACCGGCATAGTTGCCGGCGTCCAGGGGGATCACGGCCATCTTGGGATTGCCCTCGTTGTAGCCTTCGTTATAGGTACGCAGCAGGTCGGCATAGCTGCTGATGGACAGCACTCCGGGCACGCCGCGCATATAGCCGACGAAATCATTCTGGTAGCTGCCCAGGGCGACGTTTTCACAGGACGCGGGCTGGGCTTCGAACATCACCGTCAACCAGTCCAGGCCGGTGTCGTAACTATTGGCGATGGACAGCGCATCCTGGTTGAAGCGCGATTCGACGCGCAGCTCGGGCGCACCCGGCTGCAAGGTGCCGATCACGCGATCATGGCTCTGCCAGATCGATACGCACAGGATCACGGCAGTGGCTGCCAGTACCCAAGCGGCCTTGCGCGGCTCGGCCACGCGCGCCAGGTAGCGCAACCAGCGGGCACGCTGCTCGCGCTTGAGCAGGCGCGTCG
>NZ_BADI01001206.1:0-466 GCF_000333555.1 Herbaspirillum sp. B65
ATGCCGCACTGTCTGCGGCCCTCAAGTTGCGCCACAAGCGCGTGAGCGACCTATCCCAAGTGGCTGCGGGCCTGGATGAGGCACTTTCGCAGCAGGGGCCTTTCCTGCTGGAGATCGACATGTTGGCCATCGGCAGCTTCAAGACCGCCTTTGCCGGTCCGCCGGTCAATGATAAGGAATCGGCCGCCGCCACTGCGGCCACTGTCTGAGGAGCCAGCGCATGTTGCACGTATCGATGATCGGATGCGGGGCCATCGGCCTGGGCGTCATGGAGATTTTGAAAAGCGATCCCGAGGTCGCCTTCGACCTGGTGGTGGTGCCCGAGGCGCACATGGAGCGTGCTCGCAGCGCTGTTTCCACGCTGGCGCCTGCGGCGCGGGTGGTATCGCGGCTGGGCGAGGAACGGCCCGACCTGTTGATCGAATGCGCCGGTCACCAGGCCATCGGCGAACACATCATCCCAGCG
>NZ_BADI01001205.1:0-1161 GCF_000333555.1 Herbaspirillum sp. B65
CGCCTCGTCGAGGGCCATCATCGCGCCCTTGCCGGACTTGATCGCCGCCAGCAGGCCGGCAACCTGGGGCAGGATGCGCTCGATGAAGAAGCGGGCGGTGGCGAGCTTGGCCTCGTAGAAGTCCCGCTCCGGCGTTCCGTCGGCCAGCGCCGCCTGCGCCACCTTGGCGGCGCGCACCCACATGAAGCCGAGCGCCACTAGGCCGAACAGCCGCAGATAATCGGTCGCGGCGGCGCCGGCCTCGTCCGGATCCTTGAGGCCCCGTTGCGCGATGTGGGCGGTGGCGAGCTGGAGCGCACCGAACGCCTTGGACACGGGCAGGGCGAGGGGCGCCAGGGCATCGTCCTCCAGCGCCGCGTCGAGGAAGGCGAGGACCGGGTGGAAGAAGCCGCGCAGCAGCCGGCCGGCATGGGCCGGGAGCTTGCGGCCGACGAGGTCGAGGGCCTGCACGCCGTTGGTGCCCTCGTAGATCATCGAGATCCGGGCATCGCGGACATACTGCTCCATGCCGTGGTCTCGGATGAAGCCGTGGCCGCCGTAGACCTGCAGGCCGATGCTGGCCGCCTCGAAGCCGAGATCGGTGAACAGCGCCTTCACCACCGGCGTCATCAGGGCCGAGAAATCCTCCGCCCGCCGCCGTTCGGCCGGATCGGGATGGCGCTCCATCACGTCGAGGCTCCGGGCGACCCAGCCGCCGAGCGCCCGGGCGCCCTCGTTGTAGGCGCGGATCGTCATCAGCATGCGCCGCACGTCCGGATGTACGATGATCGGGTCTGCGGCCAGGTCCGGCCGCTTGGCACCCGAGAGCGCGCGCCCCTGCAGGCGCTCGCGGGCATAGGCGACGGCGCCCTGGTAGGCCGCCTCGCCGGCGCCCAGCCCCTGGATTCCCACCGACAGGCGCTCGCTGTTCATCATCGTGAACATCGCGCGCATGCCCTTGTGCGGCTCGCCGACGAGCCAGCCGACGGCGTCGTCGAAGGAGAGCTGGCAGGTGGCCGAGGCCTTGATGCCCATCTTGTGCTCGAGGGCGCTGCAGGTGACGCCGTTGCGCGCCCCCGGCGTCCCGTCCGGCGCGGGCAGGAATTTCGGCACCAGGAACAGGCTTATGCCCTTCACGCCCTTGGGGGCATCGGGCAGCCGCGCGAGGACGAGATGCACGAT
>NZ_BADI01001204.1:0-127 GCF_000333555.1 Herbaspirillum sp. B65
CAGACGACCCTGATCGCGCAGGCCGTGCCCGGCTTCCGCTCGCCCTACGAGGGCTGACAGACCAGGTCGCGATCACCCTTGTTGCGCCAGATCCGTTCCACTCTATCCGGGTGCGATGCTACGAGAC
>NZ_BADI01001203.1:0-265 GCF_000333555.1 Herbaspirillum sp. B65
CATTTTGAAAAAAATACCATCGGCATCGCCTTGATCGATATCTCTACCGGCGAGTTCATGACGGCCCAGGGTAACAGCGATTATATTGATAAACTGCTGCAAAGCTTTTCGCCCAGCGAGGTGATTTACCCTAAGAGCCGCGCCCGCGATTTCAAGGATACCTACGGCGACCGCTTTTATACCTACGCCCTTGATGAGTGGCCTTACAGCGGCGATTATGCTACCGAAACGCTGCTGAAGCACTTCGGCGTAAAATCATTAAAAG
>NZ_BADI01001202.1:0-187 GCF_000333555.1 Herbaspirillum sp. B65
CATAGTTTGTGGTTTTTGTATTTTAGTTATTTAGTTTATAGACCATGGTTCATAGTTCTTTGCTCAACTTAATGACCTCATCCGTGGACCATTGGCTATGGACTTCACCGTTAATTACTCCATTTTGCCCGCTCATATTGTACCGGCCATTTCACGTCTTGGCCAAGCTCGTGAGCGGCACGGAGGG
>NZ_BADI01001201.1:0-558 GCF_000333555.1 Herbaspirillum sp. B65
ATTATTATTGTAAATTCACAGACACAGTGAAAATAAATGAGCCGGAAATATAAATTTCTAAACAAAGAAGGTTTATACTTTGTAAGCTTTGCTACGGTTTATTGGATTGATGTATTTATCAGGCCCATTTATACACAGATCATTATTGATAGCCTAATTTATTGTCAAAAGAACTTAGGCATGGATATCTATTGCTGGTGTATTATGCCAAGCCATGTCCATTTAATCTATGGTGCAAAGAATAATAACCCAGAAGTTATATTAGGCAGATTTAAAGAATACACATCCAAAAAAGTGGTCGCCGAAATTGTATCAAACATTCAGGAATCAAGAAAAGAATGGATGCTATGGATGTTTGAACGGGCTGCTTCAAAAAGTAGCAATGTTAGTGGTCGCCAATTTTGGCAGCATGATAACAGGCCAATTGAACTTTGGAGTGCACATGTAATTGAACAAAAGGCAGATTATATCCACAATAACCCTGTTGAAGCGGGCTTTGTTGTGGAAGCTCATCACTGGCAATATTCAAGCGCTATTGATTATGCAGGTGGCAAGGGG
>NZ_BADI01001200.1:0-306 GCF_000333555.1 Herbaspirillum sp. B65
GCCGCTGCCAGCACACAACGATAGTCAGCAATTCTCATCAGTGGAACAGGTAAAAAACTGTCTTTACCTGCGGCTTGGCGCACCAGCCGAATTTGCGCGTGCTAGCATTTGAAGATAGAGGAGGCCATCATGCCAAACGAGACTAGCTGCGTCGAACGCCATACCGTGATCAACAACCGGGAATACACACTACAAAGCCGGACCGTGGAACAGGAAGACGGCCAACGCCACGAAGAGTACCGCGTCCTGCTCAATGGCCTGGAAATCAAATCATGGACGCGCGGCGATGTGATGCGCTACTTCGGT
>NZ_BADI01001199.1:0-89 GCF_000333555.1 Herbaspirillum sp. B65
CAACTCTACCCAGGGCAAAAAAACCTTTCAGGGGCTTGCCGACGATTTTCTTAATAAGAAAACGCCGGGATTGCATAACCAGGCGATGA
>NZ_BADI01001198.1:0-163 GCF_000333555.1 Herbaspirillum sp. B65
CTGAGGCACCTCGACTATACGGCACCTCACGTTATCGCCGCACACCGGCCATCCCCTGGTGGGCGGTTTACCATCCAGCGAGGGTGACGCATGGCGAAGGTGCAGCTGGAGGACGGCTACGTCCCGTCCGACGACGAGCCCTTCATGAATGACCGGCAGCGCG
>NZ_BADI01001197.1:0-203 GCF_000333555.1 Herbaspirillum sp. B65
TTCATGCCCTGGGGCTGCGTCTGGCCGTGCGGGCCGGTCTCCGAGGCCGGCGACGTGGCGCCGGGGCCCTCGATCCCGCGCTCGGCGAGGCGGTTGTCGTACCGGAGCCGCTTGTAGTTCTCTTCCGCCTCCGCGCCGGAGGCGCCGCCCTGCGCGTCGATCTTCACCATCTCGCCGACGCACATCTGATCGGGCCGGGGGCA
>NZ_BADI01001196.1:0-236 GCF_000333555.1 Herbaspirillum sp. B65
GCGACCATTGTGCTCACGCTGCCTTCCATCGCGCTGTTTGGCCTGATGATCCCGGTGTTCTCACACTTCGGCGCCGGCATCGGGCCCTTGCCGGCCATCACCGCCGTGTTCCTGTATTCGCTGTTGCCCATCATGCGCAACACCTACCTGGCGCTGGAGAACATCGAAGCCGGCATCAAGGAAGCCGGTATCGGCATCGGCATGACCTTCTGGCAGCGCCTGCGCATGGTGGACCT
>NZ_BADI01001195.1:0-459 GCF_000333555.1 Herbaspirillum sp. B65
CGCCGCCGTCCGCTCCGGGAACAGGCTGCGCAGCGCCTCCAGCTTCGGCGCATCGTTGGCGGCGATGTACGGGTGGCCGGGATGCAGGGCCATGAAGTCCTGGTGGTAACCCTCGGCCGGGTAGAACGCGGCCGCCGGCTCGATCCGGGTGGCGACCGGCCGCGCATAGGCCTTGGCCGCGTCGAGCTGGGCGATGTAGGCCTTCGCCACCCGCGCCTGCTCGGCATCCTGCGGGAACAGGGCCGAGCGGTACTGGTGCCCGGTATCGGGCCCCTGGCGATCCACCTGGGTCGGGTCGAGGGCCACCGAGAAGAAGATCCGCAGGAGCTCGTCGTAGCGGATCGCGGCCGGGTCGTAGGTGACCGAGACCGCCTCGGCATGGCCGGTCCCGCCGCCGCTCACCGTCCGGTAATCGGCCTCCGCGCGGGTGCCGCCAGCATAGCCCGACACCGCATTGCT
>NZ_BADI01001194.1:0-333 GCF_000333555.1 Herbaspirillum sp. B65
ATTCTCAACGGCACCTGCAACTACATCCTCAGCCGCATGGAGCGCGAGGGCCTGACCTTCGAGGCCTGCCTGAAGGATGCGCAGGCCCTGGGCTACGCCGAGGCCGATCCGACCTTCGACGTCGAAGGTTTCGACACGGCCCACAAGCTCGCGATTCTGACGAGCCTGGCCTTCGGGACCGCAGTCGACGCCGAGGGCGTGTCGGTGGAGGGCATCTCCCGGGTGCAGCCTCTCGACCTGCGCATGGCGGACGAGCTCGGCTACCGGATCAAGCTCCTCGGCGTCGCGCAGGCGGCCGAGGCGGGCATCGAGCAGCGGGTCCACCCGACGGAC
>NZ_BADI01001193.1:0-122 GCF_000333555.1 Herbaspirillum sp. B65
CCACATAGTGCAGGGCCATGTTGACCAGGTAGCTGTTTGCACCGCCTTTAAAGAACTGGAAGGCAGCTGGGAATACACTTTTGAGTACGATAGTTCATTAGGCAACGTCACCGTAGAAAAAG
>NZ_BADI01001192.1:0-670 GCF_000333555.1 Herbaspirillum sp. B65
GGCATTGATTATTCTTCAGAAGCTAATGTGAAGCTGATTGGAACACTGTACTGCACACGAACCGGACGACCGTTTTGTATACCAGGTTTCCATTTTGGTGAATTTTTCAATACACGAACTGCTTCTTCGTCGCAACCGCTACCAATACCCCTAACCACCTTAATGTCGGTTAGCGAACCGTCTTTCTCAACAACGAAGGTACAGATAACACGACCTTGTACTTAAATGGCCCAAGTCATATTGAGTCGTATCAGTTTGCGAATAAGCTTTTGAAAACGAAAAAGATACTGCTAAAACTATAATCAGCGTGGTAGGTTTAGGTAACATATTATTTGTGCAAAATTTAAATGTGCGAAATTATTATGCAATATTAACTTTATCTGTTTTAATTTATTGCGTTTTATGAGTTAAATATTTACGCTGTCAACCACCACTACTTTGCTGCAAAGCGGCTTGGCATACTCCTCGGCGAAAATCACATGGGTAGGGTCAACCTGGTAAGCTTCCTGCGCCTCCGGCGAATCGAACAGGATCAGCAGCGATACATCGTACGACCTGTCGATCACATCGCGGTTGGTATCGGCCGGTACCCCGATATGGATGTGGCGGATGTGTGGGATAGGGATCAGGGTATTCAAACCTGCTATCAGCTGATCTTTATCGGCTTTAT
>NZ_BADI01001191.1:0-2892 GCF_000333555.1 Herbaspirillum sp. B65
CTTGTGCTCCGGATGGGCCGCCGTGAACTCTTCACAAGCCACCACCATGGCGGCAATCGAGGTCTTCATGTCGGAGGCGCCGCGTCCGTACAGGCGACCATCGCGCAGGGTCGGCTGGAAGGGATGCGACTGCCATTTTTCCAGCGGACCGGTCGGTACCACGTCGGTGTGGCCGGCAAAGACCACCAGCGGCTGCGCCGTTCCCTTGCGCGCCCACAGGTTGGTGACCTCGCCGGACTGGATGGTTTCGCAGACAAAGCCCAGCGGTGTAAGCAATTCCGCCAGCCTGGCCTGGCAGCCTTTGTCTTCGGGGGTGACGGAAGAAAGGGACATCAATTCCTGGGTCAGGGCCAGCGTCTTGCTCATGATCATTTCTCGAAAATGTGTTGATACTGATCGGCCTTGAAGCCGACGTGATACTGCTTGCCATCGAAGAGCACCGGGCGCTTCACCACCGAGGGGTTTTCCACCATCAGGGCGACGGCTGCGGCGTCATCGGTGATGGCCGCTTTGCGTTCGTCCGGCAGGGCGCGCCAGGTGGTCCCCTTGCGGTTGACCAGCACGTCGCGCTCCACGTCCTTCAGCCAGGCTTGCGCCTGTTCGGCGGTGAGGCCGGCCTTCTTGAAATCGTGGAAGTCAAAGGCGATCCCTTGCTCGTCCAGCCACACGCGGGCTTTCTTGACGGTGTCGCAGTTGGGGATGCCGAAAAGGGTGATCTTGTCGCTCATGCTCATTCTCAAATACGACGCCGCGCCGGACAGGACGACCGGCGCGGCGCGTGGGTGCTTCAGGACTTCAGGCAAGCCGCAGGACGGGATTACTCGCCGCGCAGCAGTTCGTTGATGGACGTCTTGGAGCGGGTCTGGGCATCGACCTTCTTGACGATGATCGCAGCGTACAGGCTGTACTTGCCATCCTTGGAGGGCAGGTTGCCCGGCACCACCACCGAGCCCGCCGGCACGCGGCCGTAGTGCACTTCGCCGGTTTCGCGGTCATAGATCTTGGTCGACTGGCCGATGTAGACGCCCATGGACAGCACCGAGTTTTCTTCGATGATGACGCCTTCGACCACTTCCGAACGGGCACCGATGAAGCAATTGTCTTCGATGATGACGGGGCCGGCCTGGACCGGCTCCAGCACGCCGCCGATGCCGACACCGCCAGACAAGTGAACATTCTTGCCGATCTGGGCAGCCGAACCGACGGTGGCCCAGGTATCGACCATCGTGCCTTCATCGACATAGGCGCCGATGTTGACGTAGGAGGGCATCAGCACCACGTTGCGGCCGATGAAGGAACCATGACGGGCCACGGCGGGCGGCACCACGCGGAAGCCGCCACGGGCGAAATCTTCAGCGGTGTAGTTGGCGAACTTGGTGGGGACCTTGTCGTAGAACTGCGGGTAGCCGCTACCGGCCGACATCGGCACGTTGTCCTCCAGGCGGAACGACAGCAGGATGGCCTTCTTCACCCATTGGTTGACTTCCCACTGGCCGACGCCTTGACGGTTGGCGACGCGCAGGGTGCCATCGTTCAGGCCTGCGATCACTTCGGCCACCGCATTGCGGATGTCGGCCGGAGCGCTCTTGGGGGACAGGCTGGCGCGGTCTTCCCACGCCTGATCGATGATTTGCTGAATGGACTGTGTCATGTTGATATCTATGAACGGTTGGGTGAAAGGGGGTAAGTCTGGCTTCTTGGCCGGGCCTCAGGCCTGGCCGGCCAGTTTCCTGGTGAAGGCGACGATGCGTTGCGCCGCCTCCAGGCATTCTTCGACTTCGGCCACCAGCGCCATGCGGATGCGGCCGGCGCCTGGATTGACGCCATGCGCCTCGCGCGCCAGGTAGCTGCCGGGCAGCACTGTGACATTATATTCGGCGTAGAGACGACGAGCGAATTCGGTGTCGCTGATATCGACCAGCTTGTCGACCTTGGCCCAAAGGTAGAACGCTGCATCGGGCAAGGCGACCTCCATCACTTCCTGCAGCAGCGGTGTGACCTGCGAGAACTTGGTGACGTACTTGGCGATGTTGTCCTGGACGTGGGTCTCGTCCTGCCAGGCCAAGACCGATGCGGCTTGGATCACCGGGCTCATGGCTGCACCGTGGTAGGTGCGGTAGAGCAGGAATTTCTTGAGGATGGCCGCATCGCCGGCGACGAAGCCCGAGCGCATCCCTGGCACGTTGGAGCGCTTGGACAGGCTGGAGAAGGAAATCAGGTTGCGATAGTCGCGGCCCAACAGGCGCGCAGCCTGCATGCCGCCCAGCGGCGGGTCTTGCTTGAAGTAGATCTCGGAGTAGCACTCGTCGGAAGCGATCACGAAGCCGTAGCGATCCGACAGGGCGAACAGTTCCTTCCAGTCTTCCAGCGTCAGCACGGCACCGGTAGGGTTGCCGGGCGAGCAGACGAACAGCAGCTGCACGCGTTCCCACACCTCTTGCGGCACCTGGCTGAAATCGGGCGCAAAGTTACGCGCCGGGTCCGAATTGACGAAGTAGGGCTCGGCACCGGCCAGGTAGGCTGAGCCTTCATAGATCTGGTAGAACGGGTTGGGGCACATCACCAGCGCACCCGGCCTGGTCGGATCGACCACGGTCTGGGTCAGCGAGAACAGCGCCTCGCGCGAGCCGATCACCGGCAGGATCTCGGTGGCCGGATCCGGGCGGGGGATGTCGTAACGCTTCTGCAGCCAGTCCGCAATCGCACCGCGCAGGGCATCGCTGCCCAGGGTGGCCGGGTAGGAGGCCAGGCCGCCCAGGTTGTCGGTCAGTGCCTGCTGGATGAAGGCCGGCGTGGGATGCTTGGGCTCACCGATGCCCAGGCTGATCGGGCGGTAAGCCGGGTCGGGCGTGATGCCGGCGAAGAGCTTCTTGAGCTTTTCGAAAGGTAGGG
>NZ_BADI01001190.1:0-108 GCF_000333555.1 Herbaspirillum sp. B65
TTTGCGCTACCTGAGCAACCGGCCGGATGAGCAGAATACGTTTAAAAAAATTCAACGGGAATTGGGAGCCGCCATATCTGCCAAAGTATTGACGCAGGAATTAAAGGA
>NZ_BADI01001189.1:0-1007 GCF_000333555.1 Herbaspirillum sp. B65
TGCAAGATGACTTGTTTTCCGCCGCACGGCCCCCGCAAGGGGCGCCGGAGTGGCTGTTGCGCGCCCGTGCGTTGCGCGACGAACTGAACCGCCATAACCACAGCTACTACGTGCTCGATGAGCCCAGCATCCCGGATGCCGAATACGACCGGCTGTTTCAGGAATTGCAGGCGCTGGAAACCGCCCATCCCGAACTGCTCACTGCCGATTCGCCCACCCAGCGCGTGGGTGCCGGGCCGCTGCCGCAATTCGAACCGGTGCGCCACGACATTCCCATGCTCTCGCTAGGCAACGGTTTTACCGACGAAGATATCGAAGCCTTCGACAAGCGCGTGCGCGATGGCCTGGAAACCCTACAGGAAGTGCGTTACGCCACCGAGCTGAAGTTCGATGGCCTGGCCATCAGCCTGCGCTATGAAAACGGCGTGCTGGTACAGGCCGCCACCCGCGGCGACGGTACCACGGGTGAGAACGTCACTGCCAATATCCGCACCGTGCGCGCCATTCCGCTGCGCCTGCATGGCGAAAACCTGCCGCAAGTGATCGACGTGCGTGGCGAAGTGCTGATGTACAAGGACGACTTTGCGCGCCTGAACCAGCGCCAGCGCGATGCCGGCCAGAAGGAATTCGCCAACCCCCGCAACGCCGCCGCCGGCAGCCTGCGCCAGCTGGATTCGCGTATCACCGCGCAGCGTACGCTGCGCTTTTTTGCCTACGGCATTGGCGTACTGGAAGGCGCCGAGATGCCGGCCTCGCATTCGGCGCTGCTGGACTGGTACCAGCAACTGGGCCTGCCAGTGTGCAAGGAGCGCGCCGTGGTAACCGGCGCGGCCGGCTTGCTGGACTTCTTCCGCAGCATCGGCACAAAGCGCGAGAGCCTGCCTTACGAGATCGATGGCGTGGTCTACAAGGTCGACCGTCTGGACCAGCAAAAACACCTGGGCTTCGTCTCGCGCGCCCCGCGCTTTGCCCTGGCCCACAAGTTCCCGGCGCAGGAAGCGCTGACG
>NZ_BADI01001188.1:0-179 GCF_000333555.1 Herbaspirillum sp. B65
CCAGCAGCACCCGCCCGAGGGGCCGCCCGACCGGGCCGGCGAAGCGCTGCGCGGTCAGCGGGAACAGGACCAGCGCCCCGAGGGCGGTGGCCACCAGCGCGATCTGCGCCAGGATCAGGGTCTGCGCGGTGCCGGGCAGGACCTGCCCGGCGAGGATCGGGCGCAGCCAGGACCAGAGC
>NZ_BADI01001187.1:0-300 GCF_000333555.1 Herbaspirillum sp. B65
ACTTTAATGGGTGGTTTTAACGGCGATAATTCAACCCAGCCCCTGAAGTTTGAGATCATTAACGCCCGCTTTGGCGACGGTCGCCCGGTTACAGACCTGTTTCAAAAAAAACCTACTTATGTATGGACAGCCCCCTACAACGGGCTTGAAAAAAGCCTTGCCGAGATTGAAGCCAAACGGAAGCTGGAAGAACACCCGCTGTTTGAAGTACGTTCATCGGGCGAGTTCATTATGTGGGGCTCATCTACCAACGCGCTGATCACTCCACGGTCGGCCGATAGCACCAATTTCCCACAGGAT
>NZ_BADI01001186.1:0-1258 GCF_000333555.1 Herbaspirillum sp. B65
TTCAATTGCGGATCGATCTTGCCGATACCACGTCCGGCCACCTTGTCTTCGGGCTTGGTATCGCGTCGCATCCAGTCGAAGTAGGCGAGCATGGCTTTCATCTCGACCGAATCCGGCGGCAATGGCTTGCCGTTCATGGAACGCTGGAAGCAACCATTGATGCGCTCTGCCAGTGTGATGACCCGTCCCGCCCGGGGGGCATAGCTGGGGAAGAAGGCCGATACGCCCACATAGGGCGAACCCTCGGCCACCGTGCCGGCGTTGAGATGGCAGCTCGCGCAGTTGATTGCATTGCCCACGTGGCCGGGCAACATGCGGCTGGTTTCGATGTTCAGTTTGGCGCCCAGGGCTAGCTGTGCAGCATTTTTCTCGTTGAGCATATCGGCCAGGCGCGGCGTGACGAAGGTGCTCACGGCAGGCTTGCCCTGGCTCTCGGTGAGTTGCGCGCGCATTCGACGCACCAGGTCTTCGCTGATGTTGGCCTCGGGCCGGCCACCCCAGGTGGCGCGAGCGAAGTTGAGAATCTCGGCGATCTCGCCATCGCCGAGGGCCGCAAATGAAGGCATGGTCATCGCCCTTGACTGCGCCTGCGTCTTGGCCGAGCGCCAGCCGGTGAGCATGATGTGGATCAGCGAGGAGGGTTCTGCCGATTGCAGCGCCGGGTTGCCTGCCAGGGTCGGGAAGATATCCTTGACGCCGTTGCCGTCAGGGCGGTGACAATCGGCGCAGAATTGCACGTAGCCCAGCCCGCCGCGCGTGCTGTAAAGATTGGCGGGAGCTTCGCCGAGCGCGTTACCTACCGGCATCTGCATCGGCAACTCGCCGGGCGCGGGAGACAATGATGCCAGATAGACCCCGATGGCCTGCAGGTCGGCATCGCTCAGGTATTGCGTGCTGTGCTGGACCACGTCCACCATGTTGCCGGCCACGCTGCCGAAACGATTACGGCCGGTCTTGAGCAGTTCGGCGATGTCGTCCGGCTTCCATAAGCCGCGCAGGCTCAGGGCTCGCCAGTTTTCCACGGTCTCGCCAGCGAGGAATAGCGGGCCATGCTTGCCGGCCTCGCTCATGGTTTTCTCTTGGNAACCGATGCCGCGTGGCGTATGGCAGGCGCCGCAGTGCCCCAGCCCCTGGACGATGTAGGCGCCGCGGTTCCATTGGTCTGATCTGGAAGGTCCGGCTGGAACGAGGTGCGCTCCAAGAAAGGCCAGGTTCACAAGGCCATGCCCCAACGCTGGTTGAAGGGGAAGGACATGCC
>NZ_BADI01001185.1:0-71 GCF_000333555.1 Herbaspirillum sp. B65
GCTGGCGAGCAATGCGCAGTTTCTTCATATTCCGCCTCAACCCGCGCCAGCCGGGGCCGGGCGGGAGATTG
>NZ_BADI01001184.1:0-1582 GCF_000333555.1 Herbaspirillum sp. B65
CGGTGAACGCGCTCTCCGGGATCCGCGCCGACAGGGCCAGCACGGCCGAGAGCGCCCGGTCGAGGTCGTAGCCGTAATCCGCGGGCCTGGGCTGGGCCTGCGCGGGGATCTTCCACTCGCCCTGCGTCGCCATGACTTTCCTTCGGCTCGTCCGCCTGCGCTCCGGTCGGCGCCGGAGCCGCGCCATCGGCACACCATAGGATGTCAGCGCCGCCCGCGTCACCCGCGGTCGGTTGCGACCCATGGAACGGGCCCGTTCGGGGCGGCCCGCGGCGGGGCCGGCACAACAAAAAACCGCCCGGCGGTGCCGGGCGGCGCGCCGTCCCGGAGGACGGCCTGTCGGAGATCCGGGCGCCCCCGCCGCGCGGCGGCGGGGAGCCCGGTGTCTCGGGTTGGTCTCAGTACTTGCGGACCAGGGCCGCCGGGACCGGCGAGGCGGCCGGGGCCGGCGAGTAGAGCGGCACGATGAACCGGATCCAGCCGTCGGTGGAGTAGTTGTCGCGGGTGCGGCCGAAGGCGTTGGTGTACTGCGCGCCGGTCACGACGTCGCGGGCGACGTAGGCCTGGACGGTGAAGATCTTAAAGTCGTAGCCGACGAGGCCGCCGATGGCGAAGCGGCCGCGGTTGCCGGCCGCCGCGCTGGCCTGGCTGATGTCGAAGTTGTAGGTGCCGTAGGCGATCGGGCCGATCTCGAAGTTGCCGAACTTCTTCGTCGCGGTGAGGTCGAAGTTCAGGGCGTCCGAGAGGCGGATCGGGCCGATGGCGGCGCCGACCTGGCCGGGGAAGCGGCCGGGCGAGTCGTAGATGTTGGCGGTCAGGTTGGCGGTGATGTTCCAGCCGTCACCGGTGTAGCTGCCGGCGATGCCGAAGCGGTAGGTGTTGGAGGAGAGCTGCGGCAGGACCGGGGTGGCCGTCGTGCCGTTCGCGGTGATGATCGAGCCGCGGTCGCCGTTCAGGTCGTTCAGGTAGGCGCCGCCGAGCAAGCTGACGCCGAAGTTGTTGCCGAGGTCGAAGGCCCAGATGCCGCCGACGAAGGTGCCGACGTTGATCGAGATGTCCTTGTTGCGCACGCCCGCCGGGTTGCGGGTGAAGGCGAACACGGTCGGGGGCGCCACGAGCAGCTCGACGCGGCCGCCGAACGGCACGAACGGGGTCGACCAGACCAGGACCGGGATGTTGACGGCCGTGTCGGGCGAGTTTGGCGCGTCGGTGCGGCGGTAGGTGAACGTGTTGATCGCGTAGAGGCCTTCCGGCAGCGGCGCGCCGACGGCGAGGCCGACCTGCTCGCCGGGAACCGTGGTGGTCTGCGCCTGCGCGATCGTCGAGGTCATGCCGACCGTGAGCGCGACCGCGCCGGCCGCGAGCCAGTTCTTCATCATTTTCTCATTCCTTCCCAAGGTCCCACGGCATCCGTCCCGCATTCGGCACTTCCTTGCCGGTCTGCTCGCCAATCGCGGCTGCCGGCTTCGGACCTACCGAGCGCCCCCACGGAGCCTGCCCGTCTCAACGTCTGCGACTATTCTACAGAGACCTGCGGAAAGACAGTGGAATGCTCGCCGAAACGCCACAACCGGCGAACCGT
>NZ_BADI01001183.1:0-252 GCF_000333555.1 Herbaspirillum sp. B65
TTTGATTTCGGATTTTTTTTCTGGGATTACACCGATTGTTTTATGATTACACCGATTTTGACAGTTGATGGTTTTTGATTAGGCTGATTGCATTGATTTTTATTTTTCAGGATTGCGGTGTAGCAAAGCTATCTGCTGAGAACGGTATACTGTTAATTCTAAAATTCTGTAAATTCTGATTAGAAAGTAGTTGCGCTAAACCCACGCCAGTTATGAGTGGCAAAATGAACAAAGGCGAGGTTTCACTCGCCT
>NZ_BADI01001182.1:0-1248 GCF_000333555.1 Herbaspirillum sp. B65
CCCATTCGCGTCCGGCTGGTTCGTGCTGTTCTCGTAAGCCCGGAGTCGGGCCACCCCTGAGATGGCGGACAGTGCGCCAACCAAACCGCCGAGGACGGTCTGCGCGGGCAGTGCGACAGACAGGGATTGCCGCTGGCGCAACTGACTATCTGTCTCCACGGGCGCGCCCACGGCGGCGGCGACCGGATTGGTCACTGACTGCCAGCCTCGCTGCACGGTCGCGATGGCCCCCTTGCCCGCGGCCGTGTCAACGGCACCGGCCGCCAAGGCCACGGAGCCGATTGTCATGCAGGTCCCCGTGACAGTGATTTGCCCGGTCGCAGGAATCACGAAGCTCGGGAGTGACCACTGGTAGCCAACGGGATCCGTGACGATGCCACCCGAGACCGCGACGAAAGATTGCCCGACACACAGGAAGTCGCAGGTCGAGAAGGTCGCGCGCTTGCGACGGATACCGTTAATCTTGACCACAGATGAAAGGCCGGCACCCTGTGCGGTGGCGGGCGAGTACGCGTTGTAAGTCGCCAACGTCTCGCCGTTCGCGTCGTGCAGGGCATTGGCGAGAAGAGTCATGAACTGCCCGTCTTGGCAATCAGCACCAAGATAGATATCGGTGCCGTAGATCGCCCGGTATGTGGCCTGTACGTAGGTCAGACAGTCAGCGAAGGTTGGCCGGATGCAGCCGGCTACCGTGATTTGGCAGACAGGTGTGGTGCCCATTCAGCGTCCGTGTTCGACCTTGACGGTGATGTTGGCTGCGTTCGCGGACGGCCCGGTGAGATAGGCGCGCGAGTAGACGGTCTGGATCGTGGCCGAGACCGCGAGGGCCCGCGTCTGGCGGTCGAGGACGCTGTCGTAAGCCTCGATCTCGACCACGCCGGGCGTGTCGAGGATCCGGGCCTGAAGGGCGGGATCACGAAGCCCCTCGGTGCGCCGGCCAAGCACTTCCTGCTCGTAGGGCGTGCCTTCTAGGGCGTCCAAGTACCACTGGCCCTGCCAGAGGTTCAGGCGACTGGTGACGATCTGCCCGACCGCGTCGGGGCTGTCGCGGAGGATCGTGGCCTGATCGCCGCCGAAGAGCGCATCACCAGCCGCGTCCACAGCACGGACGCGCATCGCTCAGTCGTCTCGCTCGGGCGTCGCCGGCTCGAACAGCACGCACCCGAAGTCCATCGAGACCATCAAAAACGGCTGGTCGTCATCGGAGACGAGGTACGGCTGCCGGATCTCCCGGGCATACTCGCCCTG
>NZ_BADI01001181.1:0-2452 GCF_000333555.1 Herbaspirillum sp. B65
CGACAACCTGCTGCTGGGCGCCTTTCCGCGCTTTACCCGGGCGCGTCCCAAGGGGGATATCGGGCATGACCTGGAGCGCGCGCTGGAATTGTTCCCGCGCTTGAAAGAGCGGCAGGCCCAGCTGGCCGGCACGCTCTCCGGCGGCGAGCAGCAGATGCTGGCCATGGCACGCGCGGTGATGTTGAATCCTGAAGTGATCCTGCTGGATGAACCGTCGATGGGCCTGGCGCCTATCCTGGTTGATGAAGTCTTCCGCATCATCTCGCGCTTGAAGGAGCAGGGCGTGACCATGTTGCTGGTGGAGCAGTTCGCTGCCGCCGCGCTCAATGTTGCGGATTACGGGTATGTGTTGGAGAATGGCAAGATCTCCGTACACGGACCCGCCGACAAGCTGCAGAACGACCCGGCGGTCAAGGCCGCCTATCTTGGCGGTGGCGCGCATCACTGATGGGCAGCGGTCAGGCAGACATCAGCCATGCGCCACCTGGCGTGATACTGGGGCTCGCACGTCGCGCAAGCTGACAGCGTGTCCGGTATATTAAGGGGGAGCAATACCCCTTGAAGGCTGATTCAGGCGCACCTCCCGGTGCGCCTTTTCTTTGGTAGCTGGCGAAGGAGGGGTGATGTCCGGGCAGCAGCGTGTGCAGAAGGTGCATATAGACGTGGACGGCGTGTCCTTGCACGCCTGCCTGTGGGGCCGGCAGCTTGCGGGTCGTCCTGCCATCGTCCTGTTGCATGACTCCCTGGGATCAGTGGCCTTGTGGCGCGACTTTCCTGCACGCCTGGCCGAGCGTACCGCTTGCCCGGTCATTGCCTACGACCGTTATGGCTTCCGCCTGTCCACGGCGCGCCGCGATTGCCTGCCGCCCGGGTTCATTGCAGGCGAAAGCCCGGCCCTGCTTGGAAGCGGTCTTGCAACACTTCGGGGTGGAGCGGGTGGTGCTGTTTGGTCATAGCGTCGGCGGCGGCATGGCCGTGTCGGCGGCCGCGCAGATGCCGCAGTATGTGCTGGGTGTCATCACCGAAGCGGCGCAGGCCTTCGTGGAAGAGCTGACCCTGCAAGGAATACGGGAGGCTGCTGCCAGTTTCGCCGACCCGGCGCAACTGGCGCGGCTGGCGAAGTATCACGGCAACGATATGCAGCAGGCCCGCTGGGTACTGTCGGCCTGGATCGATACCTGGCGCTCGCCGGCCTTTGCCGACTGGTCGCTGGCGCCCATGCTGGCCCGTCTGCAATGCCCGGTGCTGGCCTTGCACGGCGATCTGGATGAGTACGGCAGTCTGGCTCATCCCCGCATGATCGCCAGCTTGCCGGCGGCTTTTTCCGGTCAAGGCCGGTATCAGGTGCTGGCACAGTGCGGCCATGTCCCGCATCGGGAGCAGCCGCAACAGGTGTTGCAAGCGACCGCAGATTTCCTGCTGCGTTGCGGCGTCTTCTGACACGGCGCCTTTACCCCTTCTTGCCTTCCCTCTGCCTGGCCGGCTTGGCCAGATGCATCTCAATCCAGCGGATGCTCGCGTTGATATTCCTTTAATCCCAGCAGATACATGGTGCGCACGAAAAGCGCCCGGGACCGGTAAGTTTGGCTCGCTAACTGGGTCGCTTGCTCGAATTCGGCCTCATTAAGTCGAAATTTCACCAGACGCGTGGACCCTTTTGCGGTCATGCGTTCGTTTTGTTGCTTGTGTGCCATAAGATGTCTCCTCGCTGTTGGACTGAGAGCAATATTCTAGGAGAGGTCCTTTTCATATGTCATCGAATAAAAGTGAATTTTTAACAATACTTGGTGATCGTCTGGCCGAAGAACGCGGTCGCTGCGGCCATACCCAAAAGTCGGTAGCGGACCAGTTGGAGATCACGGCGCGCACGCAGATCAAGTACGAGATCGGCGAGACGGCACCGGACGCCTACTATCTGCATGGCCTGGGGGAGATCGGCATCGACGTCACCTATGTGCTGACCGGCGTCAGAGGCGCCACGCCAAGTCAGGAGGAGAGTGAATTGCTGTCCTGCTTCCGCGGTGTGGATGCGGCAATGCGCAGTGCGCTGGTGCAATTGCTGACTGGCCTGTCGCAGATGTCCAAGGCGGCCAAGAAAAAGCGCGACTTCCCCGCCGCCAGCGACGCCAAGCGCACCCGTCCCGGGCGTCAGCGCAAGGTACCGGTGGGGCAGATAGAAGGCGGGGGCGACAATCAGGAAGAGTGATGACGGGGCGGGGCGGGCCGAGCAGGGCCCGCAAAGCAAAAAAGCACCACGATTTCTCGTGGTGCTTTTCTTGATTGGTGGGGCGTCACAGATTCGAACTGTGGACCTACGGATTAAGAGTCCGCTGCTCTACCAGCTGAGCTAACGCCCCGAAGCCCGGCCTGAAATTCAGGCCGACCTGGAAGTGAAAAAGGCCTCGGTGCGGGAGGCCTTTGAAATTTTGGTGGGGCGTCACAGATTCGAACT
>NZ_BADI01001180.1:0-2346 GCF_000333555.1 Herbaspirillum sp. B65
GACAGGGATGTATTCGCTTCACCCGTACCGACATTCTTAGGCGATCACCCAGACAGAAGTGGCTACATTTCTCTCCAGCTTCATTAACCAGAATTACACTGACAATCTCAGCCTCATAACTTCCAAAAGAGTAGCGTTCATCAGAGATAGAAGGCTTTTTACTTAGCTGTACTCTCGCATTAATTTTCGAGCTTTCGTCTGCCAATACTCTGGTTTCCTCATCATGCAATTGACGACGATACTCGCGTACAACTTCGGCAGAATTACCTATCGCAGACACCCTTCCGTTGGAAAGCAGAAGCGCTCTTGATGTCATCGTTCGAACGGCTTCCTGATCGTGCGATACAAACAACAACGTACCGCCGTTCGAAACGAAATGCTCCAAACGCTGATAACAGCGCTTCTGAAATAGGGCATCGCCTACAGCAAGGGCTTCGTCGACGATAAGAATATCTGGCTCAAGCTGTACCTGAATCGCAAATGCAAGCCGTACGAACATGCCACTTGAGTAGGTTTTGACCGGGCGATCGAGGAATTCACCGATATCCGCGAAGCTGGCTATATTGTCGAAGCGCGCCTCAATTGCCGCCTCGCTAAATCCCAGTAATGCGCCGTTGAGATAGACGTTTTCTCGCCCCGTAAATTCGGGATTAAATCCCGACCCAAGTTCGAGGAGTGCGGCGATCCTCCCGCAGGCCTGGGCATTGCCTTCTGTCGGTGCCAACACGCCGGTGATCAGCTGCAACAAGGTGCTCTTGCCACTACCGTTTTTTCCTAAGATACCGACGGACTCCCCTCTCTCGATCTGAAAAGAGACGTGTCTTAATGCCCAAAAGTCATGAGCGTAGTGGCGTGGCGCGACTCCTAAGGCACGCTGGAGGTGCGGCAGCACAAATTGTTTCAGACGGTCTCGGGGATGAGCGTAAGTCTGGTAGCACTTTCCAAGGTCCTCGACAGAAAGCACGACAGGGTTAGAGGACATCTGGGAACCCCTTTCTGGTCTTCTGGAACCAGACATAGCCGAACCAGGCGATGAGCGTGGCAACAAAGGTGTAGCTTCCCAAACTGTACCAATCCGGGAGACGTCCCCAAATCAACACGTCTCTCGCCTGCTCGATCATGATGGAGAGCGGATTCACCTTGATCCAAAGACGGAATTCTTCTGGAATCGCCTGGATGGGGTAAAACACCGGTGCAAGAAACATCGTCACGGTAGTGATAAGGCTGACGGTTTGACTCACATCACGCAAAAACACTCCCAATGAGGCAAGCATCCAGGCCAGCCCGAGCGTAAGTATGACGAGTGGAAGAAATACCAGCGGAACGAAAACGATGGTCCAGGGGGGAAGACCATTCAAAAGAGTGAAGGCGGTCAACAGGACGCAAAGACTGATCAGCGTATGGAAAAGCGCTGCTCCCATGCTAATGACGGGCAGGATTTCCAGAGGGAAAACCACCTTCTTGACGAAGTTGATATTCGAATGAATCAATACTGGTGCGCGATTGAGTACTTCGGCAAACAACCCATGGACGATCAGCCCAACAAAAAGCACAAGAGCAAACTGAGTTGTGCTTTCTTCGCTGCCGATGCCCCAGCGAGCTTTGAACACCACTGAGAACACAAACGTATAGATGAGCAGCATAAAAACGGGATTGAGAAATGACCAAGCCAGTCCCATGACAGAACCTTTGTAGCGGGCGACGACCTCATGTCGTGCCATCTGGATGATGAGCTTCCGGTTGCACCAGAGGCTCCTGCCCAGCGCCAGGAGAGAGGTAGGCTGAGCGACATGAGGGTTGGCAGCGATCTTTGAAGTAATCATATGAACTGCTTCGCATCTGGAAAGATCATCGTTCGACGGGCGCTAGCACGAGCCGCGAGCCAGTCTGTAATCGGGCATTGGATACCCGTGACCGGCTCGTGCCAGGAACTGCAGTATCCAGATTGGTTGGCGTGAACATCGTCCATTTTGCAGAAGGACCGTGCAATCTGGCTCAACGCGACAGAGTTATCGCTACGAAAGAATCCTCTGGAGCCCCTAGGATGGCGCCACTGTTCACAGAAGGGATAGGCACCCATCCATTGATCAACGGTTCGAGTATTTTTGCACAGCACTAACGCGGTATTGAGAGCTTCTCGCTGTATCAAGCGCCGTAGCATTCGGCATTCCCGACGCATCAGAGCGCAAGCACTAGCAAAGCTCCAACGCTTTGACTTTGACACTACGACTCCGCTTGTGTGGGTTCAGGTGTGCGGATTGGAATATATGGACNACGTGGCGCGCATCAAAATGAGTTGTCCTTNAGAAGACTGAGCAGATATTGACCGTAGCTATTTTGGGCCAC
>NZ_BADI01001179.1:0-3632 GCF_000333555.1 Herbaspirillum sp. B65
TGAGTTGCAATCCTGATCAACTCAGTATCCTGGCAAAAGCCAGTTCTTCGGCATTGGCCTGGGCTGCCTCGGTTTCCGACATCTGCTCTGAAAGTGACTTCAGCGTCGAAGATGGTCATGGGGCCAATGCCTCAGCGATGTTTTGGCTNNGCTCGGTACCCTCAAGTGAGTTGCAAATCCTGATCAACTCAGTATCCCTGGCAAAAGCCAGTTCTTCGGCATTGGCCTTGGCTGCCTCGGTTTCCGACAACTGCTCTTGAAGTGACTTCAGCGTCGAAAGATGGTCATGGGCCAATGCCTCAGCGATGGTTTTGGCTCGCTCGGTTACCTCAAGTTGAGTTGCAATCCTGATCAACTCAGTATCCCTGGCAAAAGCCAGTTCTTCGGCATTGGCCTTGGCTGCCTCGGTTTCCGACAACTGCTCTTGAAGTGACTTCAGCGTCGAAAGATGGTCATGGGCCAATGCCTCAGCGATGGTTTTGGCTCGCTCGGTTACCTCAAGTTGAGTTGCAATCCTGATCAACTCAGTATCCCTGGCAAAAGCCAGTTCTTCGGCATTGGCCTTGGCTGCCTCGGTTTCCGACAACTGCTCTTGAAGTGACTTCAGCGTCGAAAGATGGTCATGGGCCAATGCCTCAGCGATGGTTTTGGCTCGCTCGGTTACCTCAAGTTGAGTTGCAATCCTGATCAACTCAGCATCCCTGGCAAAAGCCAGTTCTTCGGCATTGGCCTTGGCTGCCTCGGTTTCCGACAATTGCTCTTGAAGTGACGCCAGCTTCGAAAAATAGCTATGGGCCATTGTTTCAGCCGCTGTCTTTGCTTTTTCCATGCACTTAAGTTGATTGGCAGTTGCATTCAACTCCTCCGCATAGCGGGTCACGGCGCCCTGCAATTGGGCAAGAGCACTTCGTAAGGAGCGATAGGCCACCGTGCCCAGTTGGCGTGCGGCAGCGGCCCTGTTATTCACACTGCATGAAGCCAACGTGCGAATGGAATCAGCCAGGCGCACTGCACCATCGGCTATTTCTACGAGATCGTTCATCGAAAAAAAGAAGGGTTTATCGGGGTTACCGAGAAACTCCATCGGATCTGCTCGCAAACAGGAGAAGACAGAATCTAGACCACGCTGCCACAACACGATCGCGTCTTCAGAACGGCCTTCACGGAAAGCCAATATACCGGCGCGAAGGGCCGCATCAGCTACCTTTGTACCTAGCGTGGGTGTGATCGGCAACACATCAGCATCGGCGACGTGGCAGTAGGCGGCAATTGCAGAGGCCACCTCTCCACGAGCTTCCAGAAAGCGGCCACGTAGATAATCCAAGGAAACGCGCCAGCGCCCAACATGGGGGTTGGGATTATTGCGTGCAGAATCAATATAGGATTCAGCCGATTCAAGCCATTCCTCTGCTGCTCCATTTTTTGGGCCTACATCTTCGAACACCCGCCAACCGAATACCGCAAGCGCGCAACCCATATCGGCAGAATCTGGGGAGGAGTACGCGATGACTTCTTGAGCGATCACCGTGAGCGCCGCCTTATCGCGGATACGCCACGGCAATTCGACCAACGCATGAACAAGCCATGGGCAATCGTAATAGGCCGCAAAATCTATCAGATGGCTACGCCCAAGAAATCCAGCATGAACCGAATTTACATAGGCTTTCCTAGGCTTTGCGAGGGGAGATTTGGTGGCACAAACAAGCCACCATTCCCCCTCGGTTGATGGCGCGTTATCGAGCGGCACCTGCTCCAGCTTACGAGGGCGCGTGTGCCACCTCTTGTCGACAGCTGACTTACAACCACTCGCTGTCAGACTCCACGCAGCTTCAACGACAAAGCTGCAAGCCAGCTCACCATACAGTCGATCCCAATCGTATATATTTAGATGGCACGGGTTCGGGATTTCTCTTTTTTCATCCGTCCAGTCATTGGGCACATTGACCAAGATTCGCCCACCTGGCTTGAGGACTCGCTCGAAGTCCGTCAGCAACGCCATGGGATTAGAGACTCGTTCCAGCGTTTCGAAAGAAACGACAAAATCGACTGAGTCATCGGGCATATCGTGGAGCACTTCCGATAACGAAGCACAGTCAAAACGGACTCGCTCGCTTCCATAGTTACGCGCCGCAAAATCTACTTTCCGAGCATTGAGGTCTATGCCGAATATGTGAGCCGCAGGCGACAGGTTTTCCAATATATAACTACCATAGCCGAGCCCGCAGGCAGCATCTAACACGACGTCGTTAGGCCTTATTAGCCAGGCAGCCACCTGGTAACGGACTATATGAGCATCTGAACGAGCCCCCGGTTGACGCAACATGTCGTGCTCAAGCATCAAGCGAGTAGCGGCATCACTATCGGCAAATATCGGCGGTCGGAAATCGAAGATCGCCCAGCATTCATTTTGGCTTTCGTCAAGCTGGGAATAGCCAAAGAGTTCAATCATGGCTGGATGCTTGATATAGCCGTGATGTATCAACGCAGTTTCTATCCGCGCACGCAGCGGAACATTTCCTTCAGCAGCCGACTTCGTCTGACAGGCAACGAAAAGCAAATGAGCCTCTTGAGAGGACGGCAGTCCCTCCCCCTGTTCCAAGCGAGTGATATCGGTTACCCATATCCACGCATCGAATGGTCCACGTTCAGGGCAATACATACCGAGTGCTGCAAGCTCCTCTCTCAACACATGAGCATTACCAGCAAGTCCGATGCGACCTACCCCTAGAGAACGAAAAATTGTTTCGCAGAGTTTATGCTGCCCGCGATTAGTCACTTGATTCCTTTTGAAGGCGAGAAGACTCAAGCCAGGTCTTCCTTCCAAAAAACTGGCGCAAGCCCAACATAGTCGTTAAAGGCCGCGCGAAAAATGGATGAGCGCCAGACGTGGCTGGTTCAAGAGTTTCGTTGTATCTAATAGCCTCTGTCACTTTAGAAATCAGGTCTTCGCAATTCGACAATGCATTCGATGCGTGAAGCGCTTCGAGAAGCGCTGGGACTTTCCAGGAATTTGAAGGAAGAGCTACGAATCGGGTACCCGCCATTGCCGCTAAATAGACGCCGTGATACCTGCCCGTAACAACTAGTCTTGCCGCTCTAAATTTTCTGAGCGTCTCTTTCCAATCTGACACTCTTTCCAAGCTCTCGAGAGGAAAATGTACAACGTCATCTTCAAATATTTCTGAAACAAGATTGAGTGCGTGATAGACATCTCGCCTTGCATGATGACAATCGGTAAGAACTATTTTTTCGTTATATAAAGCATCAACGCCATCATGGAAATCGGCCTCAAGAATTGAATCTGCGACGACTCTCGGGTTCGCCCCCAATGCACGAGCGTACTCGGCCGAATACCCTTCACGCACAACCAAGTCGTCCAATCTGGAAAGTACATCTTGATACTCAGGAATTTCCTCCAACGTGGCATTGATCAGAAATGCCCCCTTCCCCAATTCGATGGCCAAATCAAGAATCGCCAACAGGTGAAGTCCCCCTCCATGATGGATGGTTCCCTCTCCGTTAACGACAACTGCATCAGCTTCACGAATCGATTCAATTGCTGCAAAAGAAAAAATCGCTGCATGTGTTCCCTCTCGGCTTCACACCACAATCATGTAATTCATTCACATAAA
>NZ_BADI01001178.1:0-910 GCF_000333555.1 Herbaspirillum sp. B65
GCCCTTGATGGTGTGCATGTTGCGGAACAGCTTGGCGATGGCAAAGGCCGTGGCTTGCGGGTTCTGGTGCACGATCTGCTCGTTCTCATCCAGGAAGCGGCGCGCGCTGCTGATGAATTCGGCAAACTTGGCCGGCGCCACCGCCAGGATTTCACCGATCATTTCCAGTTCGCGCTTCTGTTCGTTGGCTTCGGCCGCCAACTGGCGCAGTTCGGTCACGTCACGCACGCACAGCATCAGGCGGATCACCATGTCGGCCTCATCGGTGATGGGCGACCAGGACAGGTCGAGGATCTTGACGCTGCCATCGGCCATGGTCTTTTCGATTTCGCCCACCATCAGGTGTTCGTTGAATTCGAAGTTCATCACGTCTTCGCCGATGCAGGCGCCGCCGATGGCTTCGATCTGCGACAGGATATCGGCCCCCAGGTTGGTATTGGCAAAGACCAGTTCCATCACGTCGCGACCGGCAATGTCGGTGGTGTCGAACACGGTTTCCAGGAAGGCCGAGTACTCCGGGTGGACCTTGTTGCCTTCCACGATGGTGAGGATGCCCTGCGGGATGTTCTGCAACATGGCCTGCATGTCGGCCGTCTTCTGGCGCACCTGGGCCGAGGCTTGTTCGATCTTCTCGACCATGCCGTTGAAGGCGACGATGGAGTGCCCCACTTCATCCATGCGCTGCACCGGCAGGCGACGAGTAAAGTCCTGGCTGGTGGCGATCTCGCCCATCATGGCGGCCATATTGCTGATGGGGCCGGTGATCTGGCGATACAGCAGCAAGCCGATGCCCCCCAGCAGCAGCACGGCCACCACGGTCACGATGCTGATGGTGGTGGTGGTCTGCGCCAGCTTGCCGTTGAGCGAGGCAATGGCGTTGTCCTTGAAGCGATTCTTTCGATGCGCAGGG
>NZ_BADI01001177.1:0-85 GCF_000333555.1 Herbaspirillum sp. B65
CTGTGCGCTTCAAAAAAATCAGGCCGATCCTATCACCGCACTCCGATAGGGAATAATGAAAAAAACATCGCAAACGATATCAAAA
>NZ_BADI01001176.1:0-198 GCF_000333555.1 Herbaspirillum sp. B65
ACCGATCAGGCGGCTCACGGCATGGCGCTCCATGTATTCGGACATGTCGAACCGTACCAGCTCGATACCGAGGATGAAGGCCAGCTGCTTGGCCACTTCGGTCTTGCCCACGCCGGTCGGACCGGAGAACAGGAAGGAACCGATCGGCTTGTCAGTCTTGCCCAGGCCGGCACGTGCCATCTTGATGGCCGAGGCCAG
>NZ_BADI01001175.1:0-436 GCF_000333555.1 Herbaspirillum sp. B65
CCATCAGCGGATCCAGCCAGGTCCAGCCCAGGTAGAGGCCGGCCAGCAGGGCGGCAATGGCCAGCACCGAGGTGAGGGCGTCGGCCACCACGTGCAGGTAGGCAGAGCGCAGATTGTTGTCGTGGCCGTCATGATGATGGCCGTGATGGCCGTGATGGTCATGGTGTTCCTGGTGCACATGCCCGTGCGCCTCATGCCCGTGATGCGCATGACCGTGGGCATGCTCGTGTCCATGATGCCCTTCCATGAGCAACAAGGCACTGACGATGTTGACGATCAGTCCGACGATGGCAATCGGGATCGCTTCGCCGAAATCTACCGTGCTCGGACTGGCCAGCCGCCACACCGATTCGCCGCCGATACCGATGGCGATCACCGCCAGCACCAGCGCCGATGCAAAACCGGCCAGGTCGCCGACCTTGCCGGTGCCGAAGCT
>NZ_BADI01001174.1:0-1939 GCF_000333555.1 Herbaspirillum sp. B65
CGACGCTACAGCGCGCCGGTCATCAATGGTCGTCCGTGCTCGATACCGGCTTTGCCGCGATCAAGCGTGAAGCCACCGTACCGGTGGCGCGCCTGGCTCGCAGCGGCTACTTCATGCTCTACTTCGCACAGAGCCAGCGTTGGGATATCTGGCAAGTCATGGGCAATGGCCTTGCGCGCAAGATCATGCACCAGGTCAGCGTCAAGCAATATGCGGCGCTGGTGACCGGTTTCCTGACGGCAGCGGCCCCCAAGACCTGTTCGCGCGGCGCAGCCAATCTGGAAGCCCCTCTGATCAGCATCAACGGCGCCAAGGATATACCGAGCGTATGGCTGGCATATACGCCGCGGTTATGGTCGCCTCCGGTCCTGCAACGTTATGCGGATAATCCGATGGTGGATCTGCCGGGGCCAGATGGCAAACCAGTGGGACAGGAAAAATTGCGCACGTTGCGTGGCCGCGAGATTCATCCCGCGAAGTGGATCAAGCAGAGTGAGTTTCCCCAGTCCGGATGTCTGCCTCTCACTGCAGCCAACCTCGAACAACACGTTGCCGACTTCGTCAAAGAGGGCAGTGCGGCTTTCGTCAAAGCGTTCGAATTTTCGCTCAAGCCGCTGGACAAAGAACGTTTCGGGCAAGCAGCGGCCATGGACAAGGCGGTGCGCGCCACTGAAAAACTGAGCCATCCTACGCTCTACGTCAACAAGTCGCTGCTGGTGATGCTGCCCGATGATGTGGGCGTGATCGAACAGCACAATCATCTGCGTCTGTGTGCGCTGGAATCGCAGAAGGCGTGGGTCGCCGGCGGGCCGCATCCCGACGGCACCGGCTTTGATCCCTTGCGTAGCTGGAAACTGCGCTCGGCGCTGCATGTGGAGATGATCGAGAGCTGGGTCGTCGCCGCCCGGCTGGCGGACCAGAAGACTCTTCAAGATGCCGGCGGCTACCGCCACCATCACCTCATCAGTGAAGACGAGCTTGAGCAGATCCGTGCCCGGGAGCGGGCCAGTGGTAAAGCCTACTATCCAATCGGCACCAAGATCACTCGCAACGACAGCAAGCCGGTGACCTATCGCGTCACACCGCCGCCGGCTCAGTCGGAACGAAAACTGGAGTCGGTCGCCGAACAAAAAGCCCGTTCACGCATCGAGCGTTACCACGGCAAGTTGCGCATGGAGGAGCTTGAGCCATTCCGCCAGGATTTCCGGGCGGGCATGGCGCGCTGGGAGACGTACCTGGCCCAGGTGGATGGCGACCATGTGCGCTGGCTCACCAGTGGTGCGCTGGCGGTGACCTTGCGCCACGACTTCGATGAAAGGCTTTCCCTGAGGTCGGTATCGAGCGCATATGGCAGCGCCATGCAGCAGGTGTTCGAGTATCTGGACCGGTTGGGCGCTGTGGAGAAGGCCTGGGGCGGTGGCGCGATTTCACTGATCTCGTCCAGGGAACTGGCGCGGGCTTATGGCAAGGACCCGGAGGCACCCGTCACTTGGCTGGAGCGGGCCATGCTGGAGCCATGGGATCTGTACGAGGCCATCCTGTCGGACCCCGGAAAACGCAAGGATGTCAGCGAGAAGATCAATGGGCTGGTCAACCAGTTGCCTGAAGCGATCAAGGAGGTGTTACAGGGGCAGCGCAACCTGCATGAGGCGCATGTCCACAGCTTGTTGCAGGTGCAGGAGCAGGCGGTCCATTTGCAGGCCACCTTGCTGGACCCCACGCAGGCGACCAGACTGGGCGCACCGGTGGCCAGCGTCACGCAGGTTCAGCGCGTCATCACGGTCCAGATCCGCACTGCCGCGATCATGGAGATGATGATCAATCCCGCTGCGGAGCGCTACGTGACGATCTCCGTGAAGTTGCCCATCGGCGAGGCGCTGGATGCGATGGTGCAAGGCGTGCGCCCGTCTTCGCTGGGAATGACCAGGAAACCAAGGTC
>NZ_BADI01001173.1:0-2119 GCF_000333555.1 Herbaspirillum sp. B65
GGGGTTCGAATCCCCCAGGGGACGCCAGGTAAGAAAATAGTCCAACGAAGCTNGGGCTATAAAAGTCCAGCGATGTGCTTGAGCACATCGCGTGGGATTCGAAGGGAATCGCTTGCAAGCGATTCCGCGGCCCGCAGGATGTGGGCGAATCTCCCAGGGGACGCCAGGTAGTAAGTAGTCTGATCTGACCGGTCAGGCTACCTTGAGGTTGGATAGTCCGGAGTGTGGGACTTTTCCTTTCGCAGGGGGTATAGCTCAGCTGGGAGAGCGCTTGCATGGCATGCAAGAGGTCAGCGGTTCGATCCCGCTTACCTCCACCAGCGACCCGCATGATATGTGGGGTGAATTGGCGGAAGAGCTGATTCGAGGAATATTGTAGTTGTGACCGTTTTGTCCCCTTCGTCTAGAGGCCTAGGACATCACCCTTTCACGGTGAGTACGGGGGTTCGAATCCCCCAGGGGACGCCAAATAGAAAAGCCCGCGCAAGCGGGCTTTTTTGTTTGGCGTCCCCTAGCGATGTGCTTGAGCACATCGCGGGGGGGATTTGAAAGGTTTCGCTTGCAAGCGAAACCGGGCCCGCGGCACGTGGGCGAATCCCTCGCTCGCGCAGCGAGCGTGAGAGGACGGTAGAGCGCGTGCATGACGCAATCCAAGCTAACACAGCCAGCCGAAAGCCCGCGCAAGCGGGCTTTTTTGTTTGGCGTCCCCTAGCGATGTGCTTGAGCACATCGCGGGGGGGGATTCGAAAGGTTTCGCTTGCAAGCGAAACCGGGCCCGCGGCACGTGGGCGAATCCCTCGCTCGCATGACACAATCCAAGCCCAGCCAGCCAACCGGAAGCCCGCGCAAGCGAGCTTTTCCCGCCACCTAGTCCTTCAATTCCTATCCGAAGATTCCCTTTCCTAACAAGAAAGCCGAAACCTTCTTCACCCCGGTCTTCAGCCCTTTTCTTCTCCCGTCCCAGAAACCCCAAAATCTAGATCTTTTTCGATATATCCCCTGGCGCAAAAAACACAAAATGGCCATCCCCTAAAGTGTTCACGCCCATGTGCCTATCGAAGCATGCATTCTCCTCGCCAACCCTCCTTATCCCAATTCCGCCGTACCCTCCTTGACGCATTGACCTCTTCCCTG
The DNA here is from genome assembly GCF_000333555.1 of Herbaspirillum sp. B65. Classification (NCBI taxonomy): domain Bacteria; kingdom Pseudomonadati; phylum Pseudomonadota; class Betaproteobacteria; order Burkholderiales; family Oxalobacteraceae; genus Herbaspirillum; species Herbaspirillum sp. B65. The sequence continues at coordinate 1,135 of NZ_BADI01001173.1, forward strand.
CGCAGACATGGCCAGGCGCGGCTCTATCTGCTCTATGCTCCCGAACTATGTGATCCCTTGTCCTTGGCCGAGGATGAGGTGCGCTTGCCGCTGTTGATCCAGCCAGCCTTTACCTCTGCGCAACGATGGGCGCTCAACAAGCTGCCCCGTCTGATCCTACTGGGTGGCCTCCATGAGGCGCAAGGCGCTGGCGAGACCCACAGCGCACTCGATGATCCCCTGCTGGAAGCCAGCATCACGCAGTCTTACGCGGAAACCGTGCTCGGCCAGCGCGTCAATGTCCTGCATACCAACGATGATCCAGGTCAGGCTGAGCGCGCCGTCTGCGGGTGGATCATCTCTCCCGAAGTACCGGCCACCCTGTGCTGGCGAATCAATACCGTCTCCGTTGGCGTTCGCAAGGATGGCCACAGGCGCTGGATCGCCTGGTACAACCCCGCTTGCATTGAGACGCTCTGGCCCATCCTCACGCCAGACCAGCGGTTGGCCTTGGCGGGACCGGCGACCTGGATGTTTCATGATGACCTGGGCCAATTCAAATCGATAGCTGGCGTCGAGGCAGGCGAGGGCGCGCTCATTCGTCCTGGTTCGCAAGGGTTCCACCTGGATGATGCGCAGTGGCAGCGTCTTGATCATGTGCCGATCGTTCAGCGGCTGCTGGCGCAATGGCATGTCTTGTGTCTGGATGCCGCGATGCCGTATGGCGAGCAACCTCTGCAACGCTTGCACACCCAGGTGAGCCGTGCGCGGCGATATGGACTAGACGGTGAAAACCTCTCGCTGTGCGTGCTCATTGCGATGCAAATGCCACCTGAATTCACCGAAAGCCCCGAATTCGGCGCCCTGCTCAGCGATGCCGCCCGTCACGGCGACACCCTGCGTCAACGTCTCGAGGATCTGCCATTGAGCTGCTGGTCCCGCCCCTCCCCCAAACGCTCGCTCCAATAAGCGCCGGCTTTGCGTCTGTCCCATCAGGAAACCTCAT
>NZ_BADI01001172.1:0-6650 GCF_000333555.1 Herbaspirillum sp. B65
GCGGCGGTTTTGCTTGACGATTTCATGGGTATCACGTTATCCATTGGGTCAGGTACACATCGGCAGCGGTTTCTTGTTCTGCTTGCGCTCCCCGCCTTCATCACCGAAATTGCCGGAAGTGCCGCCTGTGGTCTGGCCGCTGCTGTTGTTCTGCTGGATCACGGTGGATTGGTATCCCGTCGTGTCGGACAGTTGCACCTTGTTCACGGTGGTCTGCAGATTCTGACTCTGCTGGTTCTGCTGTTGCTGCACCACCTGCGCGGTCTGGCTAGGAGTGGAGACGACGGTGCTGCTGTTGCTGACGCCGGAACTGGAGGTGCTACTGCTATTGGCATTGGTCGTGCTGGCCGTCACTGGCGTGCGCGTGCCATTGGCATCCCTGATGGTCACCCCCTGCGCATAACCGACCACCTGGCCCGACTGTACCGAGAACAAGGCCACCCCCGGTGGCGAGGTGGAGATGTTGGCGTTGATGGTCATGGTATCGCCGGCGGTCAGGTTGATATTGCCTCCGGTGGACACCAGTACGCCATTGACGATCAGGGTATCGTTATTGCCCGAAGAAGCGCTGGCCGTCAACGTAATGGTGCCGGTGGCACTGACCCCGCCAGCGCCGATGGTCAAGGGACTGTGCGTGACCACGCTGACCGAACCATTGGCACTCTTCAACTGACCGGTGCTGTTGATGCCCAGCGTAGCCAGGCGACTCGATACACTGACCGTCGAGCCATCGCTATTGAGCGGCAGGCTCCCCAGGAAATCGGCCTTGCTGCCGATGGCCGAAGTGACCACGCCACCGGTGTTGTCGATGCTGACGTTGCCGGTGGCCGTCGATACTCCATTGATGCTGACGGCACTGGCGTCGGTGGTGTTGAGCGTATTCTTGAGCGTGATGTCGCCAGTGCCGCTGTTATTGGCGGCAAAGCCGGCGATCTGGTTGCCGGAATTACTGAGACTGATCCCCGTGCTGGCTGCGGCGATCAACTGCGATTTCACATGCAGGCTGGTGCCATCGTTCTGAGCCAGCTCACCGCTGGCGTTCAGTTCCAGGTTGTTGGCCGTGATATTGCCCACGGCCAGCGTACCGCAAGTGAGCGAGAACGAGGCATCGGCCAGACTCAGGTTGCCGCCCTGCTGGCTGAAGTAGTCCGCCACCAGGCGCGAGCCGGTGTTGCCGGTGACCGTACCGTCCGAGACGGTCAGGCTGCCCAGGTGCACGTTGCCGCCCAGGGTCAGGTTACCGTGGTTGAGCTGTACTGTCAGTGTGGATTGGGCGGTATTGTTGAGGGTCACATTGCCTTCCGTGATCAAAGAGTCACTCGCCACGAGCGTTCTTACCGCCGAACGGACGCTTTGCGTGTTGACCGGACCATCGTTGGTGCCGCCGATGGTGATGGTGCCATTACCGCTGGTGTTGCCATTGACGATGAAGGTACCGCCGCTGACATTGGCCGTACCATTGATGGTGGCCGTATTGCGCACCGTCAGGTTGCCTCCCGACAGATTCAGCGTGCCACCACCGTTCACCTGCAGGCTGGCGACCACGTCATTGCCGCTCTGATGACTCAGGTTCGCGTTCTGACCAAAGACCACGTTGTCGATCTGGGTCGGCAGATAGCTATTGCCAGTGCTGTTCCAGCTACTGTTGGAGCCCCAATCTCCGGCTGCGGATGCCGTGAAGGTCTCGGCCCCACGCAAGGACAAGCCAAGGATGCCGTCACCATAGGACGCCTTGACCATCTGCTCGGCACCGCCCACGGTGATCACGTCACCGGTGACGTAGCGGAAATAACCGCCGACAGCCTTGTTGCCAAAGGGCTGCAGGACACTGCTGGAGGTGTAGTTGTTGAGCAGGTGGGTCTGCAAGGTGCCGTTGAGCGTCACCGAGGTGTTACCGACGAAGGTGATCTGGTCATATCCGCCACTCACATTGGAGCCGATATCGATGAGCATCTTGCCGCTGTCATGCTGCTCGAATTTACCGCCGCCGATGGTCAGCGCCCCCACCGTCCCGGAGCCGCCCGGAGACAGCGTTCCATAGTTATCGATGGAACCACTGCTGCTGGTATTGAGCGTGCCATTGCCAGAGATGGTGGCATTGGCGTTGTTGGTGATATTGGTGGCGGTGAGGTTGCCGTTGAGCAGCGTCAGCGTGCCATTGTTGGTGAAATCATGACTGTTGGAATCCGTGATATTGCCATACAGCGCAGCACCCGAGCCGATGTTCATCTGGCCATTGTTGGTCAAGCTGACATTGTCGTTCATGCTGAGCTGCGTGTTGCTGCCACTGATGTTGAGCGTGCCATTGTTGGTCCACTGCCCTTGACCGGCGAGGGTGAAATTCGATCCGCCACTGACCAGGATGCTGCCGTTGGCATTGTTCACCACGTCACCAGCACTGGTAAGCTGCCCCCGGTCGGTGATATTGAGTGTGCCATTGTTGCTGATCCCGGCGGCACCGATGGTCAGGTTGTTGTAGCCGGATCCAAAGGTCACCGTGCCATTGTTGTTGAGCCCGCTGATGCTGACCTCGCTGCCGCCACCGGTAGTGAGGCTGCCATTGCCGCCGATATTGACCTGGCCGGCGTACAAGCTCCCCGAGGGGCCCTCGCCACCACCCATATATGCCAGATTCACATTGCCATTGCTGATGGACAGCGTCCCATTGGCGCTGCCCCCACTGTCGCCACCGACAAAGCCATTGCGCACGTTCATCGCGCCGCCATTGAGCCGGATCGACGCCCCATTGCCGATGGTTGCCACGTGCGAGACGCCGGCATTGCCCAGCCCCATGTTCAGGTCCAGTCCCAAAGTGCCTTGCGAGTCGCTGGCGATATCGGCGTTGATGGTGATGTTGTTGGCAGCGTTGAGCGTGAGTGTGGAACTGGTCTCACCGGTCTTGTTGATGGCCGCACTGATGAGGATGTTGCCCGCCTGCGTACCGCTGCCGGTAGTGTTGAGCGTGACGTTGACGCCGTCGCTGAGCTGCGCCGACAGGGTGCTGGCGGCGATAGTCGAACTGTTGCCGGTGACACTGACTGCATAGGTGGAAGTGCAGCTATCCAGCGTACCAGTGACGTTGGACAGATTGCTCGGCACCACTTCCAGGTCATACGGGTCGATCAACCAGGTGCCGCCCGAACCGACCTTGGGTACTTTCACCACGGCCAGTTGCTGCAAGCCCGAAGTCTCAACAAAACCGCCCTTGCCCGGCGCCCCGGTGGCCGAGACATCACCATCGATGAAGGCCTTGTTCTGAGCATACAGCGTGACGTTGCCCCCCGTGGTGCCATCGGCGCTGATGCTGGAATTGGCGGTGGTGGTGAGGTTGCCGGCAGCGCGCAGGAAGATGCGCCCGCCTTCGCGTACCACGCTGGAAGCGTTGATCACGCCGCTGTTGGTAATCAAGCCGGCAGCCACGCCGATGCGTCCAGCCTCGGCCGTGATCGTACCCAGGTTGGTGACGTTGCCGGCACTGCCGGTCACGTTCACTGTCACGCCTGGGGTAGCGGTATCGGCCAGCGTGACGGTCTGGCCGGCCGCCAGGATCACCTCGCCCTGCGGGCTGTTGATGATGCCGCTATTGGAGACGCTGCCGCCGATCAGATAGACGCTGCCGCCGGTGGCCGAATTGATCTTGCCCTGGTTATCTACCAGACCGGCGCTGCCATCCTTGGCGAAATTGAGCTTGCCGGCCAGGAAGTCGCTGTCGCTGATGGCAAGCGAGGTGGCGATGAAACGCCCCGCATCGACCGTACCGCTGGGACCGATCACCACGCCATTGGGGTTGTACAACACCACCGTGCCATTGGCCGAGAGCTTGCCGTAGATCTGCGAGATGTCGCCACCACTGACCTTGGCCAGCAAGGCCGCGCTGCTGCTGGGCTGGGCCACGTTGACAGCGGCATCGGAACCAATGCTGAAGGAAGCGAAGCGAGCAATGGCCTGCGGCGAGAGCTGGTTGATGTTGAGCGTATTGCCGCTCTGGCTGAAGCTGACATTGCCATTGACCACGCTCCAGCCGGTGGGCAAGGTGCCCGGCGCCGGTGCGGCGGCCAGCACCGGTGCCTGCCAGGCGCCGCAGACGGCGGCAGCCGCCACCGAGATGCGCAGGCAGGGCGCCAGCACGCGCAGCCAGGAACGGCGCAACAGGCGCGACAGCAAGACCGGCAAGGGCTTGCGCGCACGCCAGGACAGGGTCAGCTTGCGCTTGCCCACGCGTACCGTGATGGACGGCGGCAAGAGGGCGATGGCCGGCTGGGCCGGAGTTTGCACGGGAGTGGATGTCGATGTCATGTCAGAACCCCAGAATTGCGCTCAGGTGGGCGTTGAGATCACCACGTTGTTCGGTGGCCGAATTGCCATTGAGCAGCACGCGCGCCACGTCCAGGCGCAGGCTGACGTCACGTCCGAGAATGTAGCGCAGGCCGGCACCGAAGCTGGCCAGCGTCACCGTGGAAGGCAGCGTCGAGGCGGCCGTGACATTGTTGTTGGCACCGCGCCCGAGATCGACAAAGGCCAGCAGGCGCAGGTTGCCGTGCAGCTCGCTCTTGACCAGCAGGTCGGGAGTATAGATTTCGCTGTTGAGGATCACGCCACTGTCGGCGGCCACTGCACGTTCGGTGAACCCGCGCACGGCATTGGCACCCGCCAGGCCGAACTGTTCCACCGCCGGCAAGGCATGGGGCGACACCTGCAAGAGACTCGCCAGGCGCACTTGCCAGTCGCTTTCGAAAGCCTTCAGCCAGGACGCGCCGCCCCGGATGGCGATGAAGTTGTCCATCGACTTGCGCGAACCGGTAAAGAGCGAATAGCGGTCAGTCACCTGCAGCGTATCGTTGCTGCGCGCCTGACCGGTGGCCATGTTGCGCGCGATACCGAGGTTATAGTCCAGCACCTGGCCCACACCCTGACGCTGGGCGCTGTAGGACACCGACAGCGGCAGCGTCGAATAGGGCAGGCAGGTATTGAGCGATGCGCCATTGAGCAGGCCGCCACTGATGTTGCAGGACGAATCGACCTTCTTGTAGTCCGCCCCGAAGACCAGCTTGCTGCTCCACTCGCCGCTACGGGCAAAGAAATGGTTCCAGCGCAGCGCATAGATCTCGCCACGGCCAGTGATGTTGAGGGTGGAATTGAGCGCCAGCGTCTGACCAGAACTGACATTGGACTTGCCGTAAATGAAGTCCAGGCTGTCCCCCAGCCCATACATCGGCAGGCGATAACCCAGCGAATACAGGTCCACCTTGGCGCCGGACGGGGCGTCGGGCGAAGTGGTATAGGCCACCGTGGCCACGTGATCGCGGTTGAACAGGTTGGAATGCTGTACGGCCACGCCGGTACGCCAGCGCCCGGTGTCGGCGCTGCCACTGTTGTCCAGGTTGAGCATGACGCGCAGCGGATTGTCATCCTTGACGTTGATGGCGGCATCGATCTGGTTGGTGGTCTCGGAGGCCGTCAGCGTCACATTGACCTGCTTGGCCGGATTGTCGTTGGCCAGTTGTACCGATTCGGAAATGCTGCGCAGGTTGGGCGAAGCGCCCTCGCGCAGGCCGGGGATGCTGGCGCGGATGTTCTCTTGGCTGAAGTAGCGGTTGTCGCTGACCACCACCTTGCCCACCACCGTTTCCAGCACTTGCAGGCGCACCACGCCCTGGCTCAATTCCTGTTCCGGCACGCTCACCTGCACGGCCGTGTAGCCGGCACTGCGATAGGCGTTTTCCACGGCTTCCAGGGCTTGCTGGATATCACCATAGACACGGCCTTTGCCGGTAAAAGGGGCGACCACCTCATCCAGGCGGCTCTGGCTTAACAGGGTATTGCCCTCGATGGCGAAGCTGCGGATATCGAAGCGCTCATCCTCGGGCAATGGCGCAGTGGCCTGTTGCATGGCGGCCGCGACGGGTGCCGCCACCGGTTGTGCGATGGCGCCCCAGGCGCTGCCCAGCAAAATCATCGCCACCCCATAATGCTCAACGCATCGTTTCATGGTCTTTGTGGCCCGCCCCGGCGAGCCCTCCCAGTGTTCTTGTTCACGGACCGCCATCGGCCTCGCTACCCCTGCCCCCTCTCGTTACCCTGCGCCCATGCGGCGCCCCCATCCGAGGATGACGGCAACGCGCAGCGTGGCCGGCGCAACTTGCGTCCTGACCACGGAAACCAAAACACGAGAAGGAACCCCTGACGCAGACATACACGACACCGATGTTGCCGTTTCTTGGAGGACGGATGGATCGTTGCCGGCTGCGCTGCCGCCTTGCTGGGCGGCATCGCGCTTATATGAAGGAAAGTATAGTGACTAGTGCTTGCCGAGTCGATAATAATCGACGAAAAAGCGCTTCTGGCGGGCGATTGCGACACGTTGGCCCGAGTTTATTTTCCGCACGGAAATTATTTTTGCAACGTGGATGTGAATAATTTCACCCATAACTGATTGCCAGGAACATATGCTCACCACGCATCACTGCCTACTTGGTCTCGAAGGTAGTCACGCCATCCCAGTCGGCCGGCGGTGGCACCTCTCGATAACGGGCAATACGCTCCAGGTAGAGCGTGTAGAGCCCGCGTGACTGAACCGCCTGCAATGCCTGCAACACCGTCTGCGCCTCATCCCAGCGCTGCGCACGCACCAGCGCCAGCGCCTCATGCCA
>NZ_BADI01001171.1:0-12143 GCF_000333555.1 Herbaspirillum sp. B65
CCCCTGGAACAGCAGATCACTGGCGTGGAAAACATGCTCTACATGACAGTCGCAAGCCATTAGCGACGGCAACCTCTTCATCACCGTCAAATTCCGCCTGGGGGTGGACCCCGACAAGGACCAGGCAACTGGTGCAGAAGCGCGTCTCGCAGGCCCTGCCGCGTCTGCCGAAAGAGGTGCAGCGACTGGGTGTGACCACGATCAAGTCCTCGCCCACGCTGACCATGATGGTGCACCTGACCTCGCCTGATAACCGCTACGACACCACCTACGTGCTCAACTATGCGGTCCTCAACGTCAAGGATCGTCTGGCGCGTATCCAGGGTGTGGGTGAAGTGGGCCTGTTCGGTTCGGGCAACTACGCCATGCGGGTCTGGCTCGATCCCAACAAGGTCGCGCAGCGCGGCCTGACCGCCACCGACGTGGTGCGCGCCATCCGCGAGCAGAACGTGCAGGTGGCCGCCGGGGTGATCGGTGCTTCGCCCAGCTCGCCGGACACGCCGCTGCAACTGTCGGTGAATGCCCAAGGTCGCCTGAAGACCGAAGGCGAATTCCGCGACATCATCCTCAAAGCCTCGCCGGATGGCGCCACCACCCGTCTGGGCGACGTGGCCCGCGTGGAACTGGCCGCCTCCGAATACGGCCTGCGCTCGCTGCTGGACAACAAGTCAGCCGTAGCCATCCCCATCTTCCAGGCGCCGGGTGCCAATGCGCTGGATGTCTCGACCCAGGTGCGGGCGGCGATGAAGGAATTGTCGGCTGACTTCCCCAGCTCGGTCAGCTACAGCATCGTCTATGACCCGACCCAGTTCGTGCGCGCCTCCATCGAAGCGGTGGTGCATACCCTGCTGGAAGCCATTGCGCTGGTGGTGATCGTGGTGATCATCTTCCTGCAGACCTGGCGCGCTTCCATCATTCCGTTGCTGGCCGTGCCGGTGTCGATCATCGGTACCTTCTCGCTGATGCTGGGCTTTGGCTACACCATCAATGCGCTGTCGCTGTTCGGCATGGTGCTGGCCATCGGGATCGTGGTCGATGATGCCATCGTGGTGGTGGAAAACGTCGAGCGCAACATCGGTGCTGGCCTCTCGCCGCGTGAGGCCACCTATCGTGCCATGCAGGAAGTCTCCGGCCCCATCATCGCCATTGCCCTGACGCTGGTCGCAGTGTTCGTGCCGCTGGCCTTCATGACGGGCCTGACCGGCCAGTTCTACAAGCAGTTCGCGATGACCATTGCGATCTCTACCGTCATCTCGGCCTTCAACTCGCTCACGCTCTCGCCGGCCCTGGCAGCCCTGCTGCTCAAGGGCCATGGCGACAAGCCGGACTGGCTGACGCGTCAGATGGACCGCTTCCTGGGTGGCTTCTTCATCCGCTTCAACCGCTTCTTCAATCGCGCTTCCGACAATTACGGCGGCGGCGTGACGGGCGTCATCAAGCGCAAGGGCGCCACCATGGGCGTGTATGTGCTGCTGCTGGCGGCCACCCTGGGTGTGTCCTACATCGTCCCCGGTGGTTTCGTGCCGGGCCAGGACAAGCAATACCTGGTGGCCTTCGCCCAGCTGCCCAATGGCGCCTCAATCGACCGCAGTGAAGAAGTGATGCGCAAGATGAGCGACATCATGTTGAAGGAACCCGGTGTGGCCAGCGCCATCGCCTTCCCCGGCCTGTCGATCAACGGTTTCACCAACAGCTCTTCGGCCGGCATCGTCTTCGTGGGCTTGAAGCCCTTCGAGGAACGCAAGAGCAAGGAACTGTCGGGCAACGCCATTGCCGCTTCGCTGAACAAGAAATTCGGCAGCATCAAGGAAGCCTTCACCGCCGTCTTCCCACCGCCGCCGGTGATGGGCTTGGGCACGCTGGGTGGTTTCAAGATGCAGATCGAAGACCGCGACGCGCTGGGCTACGCCGAACTGGATAAGGCGGCACAAGCCTTCATGAAGGCCGCGGCCAAGGAACCGGCGCTGGGCCCGATGTTCTCCAGCTACCAGATCAACGTGCCGCAACTGGACGTGGAACTGGATCGTGTGAAGGCCAAGCAGCTCGGCATCCCGGTCACCGACGTGTTCAACACCATGCAGATCTACCTGGGTTCGCTGTATGTGAACGACTTCAACCGCTTCGGTCGCGTCTACCAGGTGCGGGCCCAGGCTGACGCGCCCTTCCGCGCCAAGGCCGAGGACATCGCGCAACTGAAGACCCGCAACGATGCCGGCGAGATGGTGCCGCTGTCCTCCGTGGTGAAGGTCAAGCAGACCTTCGGCCCGGAAATGGTGGTGCGCTACAACGGCTATACCGCTGCCGACATCAACGGCGGTCCGGCCCCCGGCTATTCCTCGGACCAGGCCCAGGCTGCCGCCGAACGCGTGGCTGCCGCGACCCTGCCGCGCGGCATCAAGTTCGAATGGACCGACCTGACCTATCAGAAGATCCTGGCAGGCAATGCCGGCGTGTGGGTGTTCCCGATCAGCGTGCTGCTGGTGTTCCTGGTGCTGGCCGCCTTGTATGAAAGCCTGACCCTGCCGCTGGCCGTGATCCTGATCGTGCCGATGAGCATCCTGGCCGCCCTGACGGGTGTGTGGCTGACCCGTGGCGACAACAACATCTTCACCCAGATCGGCCTGATGGTATTGGTGGGACTGTCGGCCAAGAACGCCATCCTGATCGTGGAGTTCGCCCGCGAACTGGAGATGCAGGGCCGCAGCGCCGTACAAGCTGCCATCGAAGCCAGCCGCCTGCGTCTGCGCCCGATCCTGATGACTTCCATCGCCTTCATCATGGGCGTGGTGCCGCTGGTGACCTCGACCGGCGCCGGTTCGGAAATGCGTCATGCGATGGGCATTGCGGTGTTCTTCGGCATGTTGGGCGTGACGCTGTTCGGGTTGTTCCTGACCCCGGTGTTCTACGTGCTGCTGCGTACCATCGACCGCCGTGCGCTGCACTCGGCCTCGCATCACGAAGCCCCGATGACGGCCGGTTCTCACATCCCGCACGTCCCGCAAGTGAGCCACGCCGCCCCCGGTGCACAGGATGATCGCTGATCCCCGGATCGGCCCATGAATGGAGCAAGAAAAATGACGACCCAATCTCTCACGATGACCCGCCTGCTGCGCCCGGCGCGCATCGGCTCGGCCCTGCTGGCGGCACTGCTGGCGCTGGCCGGCTGCTCGGTGGCACCGACCTACGAGCGTCCCTCGGTGGACACCCCGGCCGCCTTCAAGGAAGCCGCGCCCGCCACGCAGACCGGCGCCAACGGCAGCCAGTGGAAGACTGCCCAGCCAGCCGAAGACATCGCCCGTGGCCAATGGTGGAAGATCTTCGGCGACGACAAGTTGAATGCGCTGGAAGACACCGCCCAGCAAGCCAACCAGGATCTCAAGGCCGCCGCCGCCCGCCTGGGCCAGGCACGCGCCCTGACCCGCGATGCGCGCTCGGGCTACTTCCCGCAGGTGGATGCAGGGGTGGGTGCCACCCGCCAGCGGCCCTCGCCCGCCGCACAAGGCTTACCGGCCGATGCCAATACAAATCCATTCACTCTGTATCGCGCCCAGGTGAACGTTTCTTATGAGGTGGACCTGTTCGGCCGGGTCGCCTCCACGGTCGACGCTGCCACTGCCGACGCCCAGCGCAGCGAGGCACTGTTCCACTCGGTGCTGCTGGCCTTGCAGGCTGACGTAGCACAGCAGTATTTCCAGGTACGTGAACTGGATGCCGCCGCCGAGCTGTACCGTGGCACCGTGGACCTGCGCCAGGAATCGCTGCGCCTGGTACAGCGCCGTTTCGATGAAGGCGATATCAGCGAAGTGGATGTGGCCCGCGCCCGTGCCGAACTGGCCTCGGCGCAGTCGGAAGCGCTGGGCATCGCACGCCAGCGCGCCACCGCCGAACATGCGCTGGCGATCCTGCTGGGCCGCACCCCGGCCGAGTTTTCGCTGCCGCCGCAACCGCTGACCCGTCTGGCCGTCACGGTGCCTGCCGGCTTGCCCTCGGCGCTGCTGGAACGTCGGCCTGACATCGCCGCCGCCGAACGCGCCATGGCCGCCGCCAACGCCCGCGTGGGCGTGGCCAAGTCGGCCTTCTTCCCCAGCCTGAACCTGACCGGTGGACTGGGTTATGAATCGGCGCAATTGGGTGACCTGTTCAACTGGTCCAGCCGCACCTTCCTGCTGGGTCCGCTGGTGGGCACGGCCTTGTCGATGCCGATCTTCGACGGCGGTCGCCGCCAGGCCGGGGTGGATCGTGCACGGGCCAGCTATGAGGAACAGGTGGCCACCTATCGCGGCACGGTCTTGAACGCCTTCCGCGAGGTGGAAGACAACCTGGCCAACCTGCGCATCCTGGATGAGCAGAACCGCGCCCAGGATGAAGCGGTGGCCGCTTCGACGCGCGCGGCGCGCCTCTCGCACACGCAGTATCGCGAAGGCGCGGTGAGCTACTTCGACGTCATCGACGCCGACCGCACCGTGCTGCAACAGCAGCGCGCCTCGGTGACGTTGGATGGCGAGCGTGCACGTTCCACCGTGAACCTGATCCGCGCCCTGGGCGGCGGCTGGGGTGGACCGGACACGCAATTGTCCTCGGCCAAGTAAGATGTCAGAGCTCTGACTTCTCAGCGGCTGTCAGAGCTCTGACGACTAGTCCTCTCGTTCATTCACTCAACCAGAAACAGAAACCGTCATGTCCATTACTTTGTATCAGGTCAGCATCCCGATGCTGATCCACGGCCTCAATACCTTGTCCAGCCTGCTGGAGAAGGCCGAGCAACATGCCCAAGCACAGCAGATCGATCACCAGCAACTGCTATCGGCACGCCTGTATGAAGACATGTTGCCGCTGATCGGCCAGATCCAGCGCGCCAGCGATACCGCCAAGGCCAGCGCCAGCCGGCTCTCGGGCGTGGCCGCACCGGCTTTTGCGGATGAGGAAGCCAGCTTCGACGACTTGCAGGCGCGCATCAACAAGACCATCGTCTTCCTCGAAGCGATTCCGGCCGATGCCATCAATGGCCAGGAAGAACGGGCCGTGACCATGAAGCTGCGTGGTGAAGAATGCACCATGACTGCCCAGCAGTACCTGACCGACTTCGGTCTGCCCAACTTCCTGTTCCATGTGACCACGGCCTACGCCATCCTGCGTAACCAGGGCGTGAAGCTGGGGAAGATGGATTTCCTGAATTTGTAGGCGGAGGCGGGCTGGTCCTGCAGCAAGATTTCCCGTGGTACTTTTCCCGTCCTACACCAGCCTGGGCGGGATTTTTTTATTCTGCGTCATGCTCTGGATTGGGCAAATCGGCGCCAAGCGCGAACGCGGCAAAGATAGCCGCCAACTGGTCGAGCTCGATGCTGCCTTGCGCTACCTGCACCATGATCTCCTCCAACTCCGGATTACGCCGGACAGTAATGTCCTGAAGTTGGAGATAAGTGAGCGCCACCACCAATGCTGTTCGCTTGTTGGCATCATTAAAAAGATGACCACGCGCAATAGCGATTGCATACATGGCGGCAATACCGAAAATATCGTCCAGGCCATCATAGTAGGTACGATCCGCTACCCGATGCAGTGCTGATTCCAGAGCATCAATGCCTCCACCAGCCATACCCGGAAGGCCAGGCTCGGTGCTCAGTAGTTCGTCATGTACCGCAACAACAAACCCAGCATCGAAGGTAATCAAAAAGTCGTCGGAAGCGCTCACCGATTCGCCAACGCCTTGATGACGGGATAGTGCTCAATGATGACCTGGCGCGCCACCGTGGCCACCTTTTTCTTTTCTTCCGGGGTTGCTACCGTAACCGGTCGTTTAGGCGTCAACTTGACTCGGGTATAGCTCTTGGCAGCGATCGTTTTGTTGTTCATGAATACTCCAGACATGCTCAATGCATTTCATTCTATCTTAGCCGCCATCAGGTCAGAAGCAAGCTGCCCACTGCAGGTTCAGGCCACGTCCGGCAACCCGGCCCGCTGCAGCAACTGGCTGCAACGCTGCGACAGGGCCATCACGCGCAATACCTTGCCGGCGCGCACATAGCGCTCGGCCAGGGTCTGCACGGCGGCGATGGCGGAGTGGTCGGCCAGGCGCAGATAACGGCAATCCAGCGTGACCTGCTGCGGGTCATTCTGGGTATCGAACAATTCCAGGAAGCGGGTGGTGGAGGCAAAGAAGAGGGTGCCATGCGGCAGGTAGGTGCGGCTGCCGTCTGCCTCGTCGCGCTGCTCGGCGCGCACTTCGCGCGCGTGTTGCCAGGCGAAGTTGAGCGCGGCAATCACGATGCCGCACAGCACTGCCACGGCCAGGTCGGTGAAGACCGTGATGATGGTCACGGCGATGATGACCAGCGCATCGCTCCTGGGCACCTTGCCCAGCACCCGCAGCGAACCCCAGGCGAAGGTTTCCTGCGCCACCACGAACATGACCCCGGCCAGCGCCGCCAGCGGGATGCGCTCAATGGCCGGCGACAGGAACAGGATGAACAACAGGATCATCACGCCCGCCACCACACCGGAGAGACGCGAACGGCCGCCCGAGCCAAGGTTGATCATGGTCTGGCCGATCATGGCGCAGCCGCCCATGCCGCCGAACAGGCCCGAGACGATGTTGGCCGCGCCCAGGGCCAGACATTCGCGGTTGGGCTGGCCGCGGCTGGCGGTGATTTCATCGGTGAGATTGAAGGTCAGCAGCGTTTCCAGCAGGCCGACGATGGCCATCAATACCGCATAGGGACCGACGATGCGCAAGGTCTCCAGGTTCAGCGGCACGCTGGGCCAATGCAAGGGTGGCAAGCCGCCGGCAATCTGCGCCATGTCGCCCAGGGTACGGGTATGCAGGCCGCTGACGTAAGTGACCAGGCCGACCGTGAGGATGGCTGCCAGGGCTGGCGGGATAGCCTTGGTCACGCGCGGCAGCAGCCACACGATCAGCATGGTGGCCAGCGTCAACCCGATCATGATGAGCAGGGCCGAGCCCTGCAGCCAATGCAACCCGGAGTCGGTATGGAGGCGGAAATGTTCGAGCTGCGACAGGGCGATCACGATGGCCAGGCCATTGACGAATCCCAGCATCACCGGATGCGGCACCATACGCACCAGCTTGCCCAGCCTGAGTGCGCCGAAGGCCAGCATGATCAGCCCCGACAGCACTACCGTAGCCAGGAAATATTGCGCGCCATGCTGCACCACCAGCGCCACGATCACTACCGCCATCGAACCTGCCGCGCCGGAGATCATGCCGGGGCGGCCACCGAAGAGCGCGGTGATGGTGCAGATGAAGAAGGCGCCATACAAACCCATGAGCGGATTCAATTGCGCCACCAAGGCGAAGGCAATGCACTCGGGCACCAGGGCGAAGGAGGTGGTCAGTCCGGCCAGTACGTTCTGGCGCAGCTCGCGCGGGCGCGAAGGGGGAGTGGCGATGGTCGTCATGGGCAAGGAGTGAGCAGGCGCGCAGCCAGGGGCGCTGCGAAAAAAGAGAACGACAAGCGGTACATCAGATGAGACACGCCGGGATGTCACACGCAACAGGTGGTGCGGCTGGCATGAGGTGAGCCCGCATTTTACCGCAACGCAGCATCCCCGCCGAGGTGCTATGGGCGGGAATACAACACCCGCAGCGCCATGCGCTTATCCTCAGGGGGCAACTGGTTGACCGCCTGCAGGTAGGCGATGGAAGCATCGCAGGTGGCATCGGGGTCGGCCTGGCGGCGCAGCGGCGAGGACAGCAGTTTCAATTGCTCCTGGGTCAACGGCGCCAGGGCCTTGCGGATGACGCGGGTGCGCTCGGCCAGGCTGTAGCGGCCGGCATTGGCCGGATCGGCATCACGCAGCAGGCGCTGGGTCATCTGTTGCTCGCGATTGGCGAATTCCTGCGGCAGCACCGATTGCGGCGCTTCGCGACCGGCCGCGGCATCGGCACGCGAGCGCGGATAGATCAGCTCGGTGCAGGCCGCCGCGCTGATGCCGCGCAGGGCCAGCGCTTCATCAAGCAGCAATTGCTGGAATTCGGCCAGCGATTGGTCCGAGGCAATCGGCAGCAGGCGGCGGCTCAGCAGCCCGATCTGCTCGCGTCCCACTGCCAGGATCTCGGCATCCGAAGCGTGCGCCTGCACCTTGGCCCAGGCCAGGTCGATGGTGCGGGCAAAATCAGCCGGGTGGTAGCGCGCCATGATGTCGAACAGGGCGCCCTTCTTGAATTCGGCCTCCAGGATGTCGCGCGAGGTGGCGATGGTGGCGATCTGGGCAGTCTCACCGCCAGGCGCCAGGCGGGTCAACACCCCGGCTTGCAGCAACTGGCCCAGTTCCGGGTACCAGCTCTGGGCCGCGGGGGTATCGGCGATGCGTTCGATGAACTCATGCGGCAGGCCCAGCTTGCCGTAGGTGTCGAAGGTCAGCTTGCGGTCGAAGCTCTTGTTGATGCGGTCATCGCCGCCCACCGTATAGAGCGTATGAAAGCCGATGTGCGCGCGCGGGTCCATGGCGCGGTCGCGACCGGCCAGGAAGGCCAGCGTGCAGGAGGAAGAGCACTCCTGCTCCACGTAGGTGTTGAGGTGGCGACGGCGGATCACCTCGCCCACCAGCTTGCCCTCGCGCACCCAGCCGCCGGCTGAATACAGCACTACCGTGGTCACGCCCGGGTTCTGCTGCAAAATGGCATCCAGGCCAGCGGCTGCACCATCGTTCATCCCTCCTTGCAGCAGCACCGACTTGCCATCCACCCGCAGCTGATAGACCACGGGCGGACCGAGCTGCTTGCCCAGGGCGATGTCAAATTGTTCACGTAGCGAATGGGCGGCACGCCACGTGCTGGTGGCCATGCTGATGACGCCACACAGGATCAGGAACTTGACCACCACCTCGGCCCAGCGTCGACCACCGCGGCCCACGTGCTTGCTGGCCGAGCGCCAGCAGCCGCACACGCCCCAGGTCCAGGCCAGGTAGCTGAAACCGGCGATGCCCAGCACGCCGGCCATGCCATAGCGGGCCGGCATGTCATTGGTCAGGCGCGCCAGCACCGAGATGGCCAGCGCCGGCACCAGCGACGTCAGCAGCACGGTATGCAGCCAATAGGAGCGGCCCAGCGAATAATCACCGCGCCAATGGCGGCGCAGGAAACTGGCGGGTGGGCTGACGGGAGCGGAAGATCGGGTTACTGCCTGGGACACGTGATGCTTTTCCTCGATGCGCAATCGCAAGCCGCGAATGCGTCTTCAATGACTGGGAGACTTTATGCAGCCATCAGCATAACCCAGCTTGGCGCAACCGTTGCGTTTTCAGCCCCCGTGACCGGGAATACGCGACAGGTCGACTTCGTCGATCTGGCTGGGATGCATGAATTGGGCGGCATACTTTTCATAGATGCGTTCCCGCACGAACAGGTCGAACAGGTCAGGGTCGATGTGGTCACGCGCCTTGAAACCGGCCAGGATCTCCACCGCCTCATTGAGCGTATTGCCACGCTTGTAGGGGCGATCAGAGGCGGTCACCGCCTCGAAGATATCGGCCACGGCCATGATACGCGCCTGCACCGACATCTGCTCGCGCGTGAGTCCCTTGGGATAGCCCTTGCCATCCATGCGCTCGTGGTGACCACCGGCAAACTCGGTCACACGGGCCAGTTGCTTGGGCCAGGGCAAGGATTCCAGCATCTTGATGGTGATGACGATGTGGTTGTTGATGATGGCGCGTTCTTCATCGTTGAGGGTGCCGGCGCGAATGCGCAGGTTGCTCGCTTCTTCATCGTCGAGCAACTGGCGCAGTTGGCCATCCGGGCCGCGCCAGGTGCGCGCGGCGATGTCCAGCACACGCTGCTGGTCTTCCGGGCGCATTCCTTCGGTGCCGTAGTTGATCTTGCGCAGGAAGGCGCGGTCCTCATCCAGCTTGGCCAGCTCGGCCTGGAAGGCTGCATCCAGCTCGGCTGCGCGGGCCGGGGTCAAGGCCGCGCCCAGCGCCAGTTTTTGCTGCAACAGCGCGATCTCGGCATCGCGCTTGACGACTTCGAACCGGGTATCGACGAGGTGGATGCGGTCGAAAATGGTTTCCAGCTTGGTCGCCTTTTCCACGATGTGGCTGGGCGTGCCGATCTTGCCGCAATCGTGCAGCAGTCCGGCCAGCCATAATTCGCGGCGGTCGGCATCGGTCATGTGGAAGTCCGCCAGCGGGCCTTCGGTGGTGTTGTGCGCTGCCTCGGCCAGCATCATCGCCAGTTGCGGTACCTGCTCGCAGTGCCGACCGGTGTGCGGTGATTTGGCACCGATGCCGATGTTGATGAGCTTGATCAGGCTTTCGAACAGGTTTTCCAGGCGCCCGATCAACTGCTGGTTGGTCATCGCCATGGCCGCCTGCGACGCCAATGCTTCGATGAAGCGCTGGTCGGTCTCGGAGAAGGGCTGCGGCTCGCCAGTGTCGGGATCGATGGCATTGACGAGCTGCAACACGCCCACCAGTTCGCCCTCGTGATCCTGCATCGGCACGGTCAGGATGGATTTGGAGCGATAGCCATATTTCTTTCTGAGCAGAACGCATCTCACGCCTATTGATGAAATGAGTTCTAGATGCTTTTTCGGCATTATGGCGATTCTAGAATGAGTACGCATCCACTCTTGCTGCGAGCTTGAGGGGATTTGACCTTCAATTCTGCGCTTGTGCAGCATCGTGCCACATCGCGGCCGTCTACATCGGATTGAGGGATATCCTGATTGCGCTGATGAGCCGAATCCCGTACCATGAAGGATTGTTGCATAATTTGCCACACCTTCCGCAAAGCCAGACCCGTCAAGGGTTTCCGGCCTGCAACACGGTTCCATTGAAGTCAGCGACAGTCTGGCGTGAACCCACAACCATATGAACGGCAATAACGATGCGTGTTGAAATTCTGGGCTGCAGCGGGGGCATCGGTGGCAATGGTATGCGCACCACTTCCCTGCTCATCGATGACGATATCCTGATCGACGCCGGTACCGGCGTGGGCGACCTGTCGCTGGCGCAACTGACGGCCATTGATCACGTCTTCATCACGCACGCCCATCTGGATCACATCGCCTGTCTGCCGCTGATGATCGATAGCGTGGGCGACCTGCGCAGCACCCCGCTGACCATGTACGCCACCGCGCCGACACTGGAGATCATCCGCAAGCACATCTTCAACTGGCACATCTGGCCCGACTTCAGCGTCATCCCCAATGCCGAGCAACCTTTCCTGCGCTTTGCCACCATCGAGATCGGCCAAGCGGTGCAGCTCGGCCAGCGCAGCATCACGCCGCTGCCGGCCGAGCACACGGTGCCGGCCGTCGGCTACCAGGTGAGCAACCACGCCAGTGGCGCTGCGCTGGCCTTCAGCGGCGACACGTGCATTTGCCCACCGCTGTGGGAGGCGGTCAACCGCATCCCGCAGTTGCGCTACCTCATCATCGAAGCTGCCTTCGCCAACCGCGACCGCGAGCTGGCGCTGCTGTCCAAGCACCTGTGCCCCAGCCTGCTGCTGGAACAACTGCAATACCTGCAAGGCCGGCCCGAGGTGTTGGTGACCCACGCCAAACCCGGCCAGTTGCAAGAAATCACCGCCGAGATCGGCGCTGGCCACGGCCCGCATCATCCGCACATGCTGGCCACCGGTACCGTGCTGGAATTCTGAACCACGTACCATTCATCGACCTTCGGTAAAAAGGGCGCCGGCACTTGCGTGCGGCGCCCTTTTTTCATGCCTTGATGTTGGCGTGGACGGCGTGCGGCTACTGCGCCACGCACGCATCAAGCTTGGCCGCACCGATCTTCTGGACACCGCTGTTGCCATTGCTGCTGATGGCGGTGGGCATGGTCACCGTCACGCCCTGGGCCGGCGGCACGATCACCGGCGGCTGGCCGATCGAGGGCACAAAGCCGAACTGGCCCGCGCTGTAGAGCTGCGATCCGCTCGGGTTGGTGACCTGGATGGCACCGGTCACCACGTCCACGTGCAAACCATTGGCAGGCGGCTGGCCGCTGGGGGTGGGCACGCCGGCGCAATCGTTCTGACAGTACAGGGCGCCGAAGTGGGTACCGCGAATACCGATGGTGGCCGTAGGCGTATCGAAGCTGACGGCTTCGTGATTGCGCTTGCCGACCAGGCCCGTGACCGCAAGCAAGCCGCCCTTTGACAGGGCGATGGGCGACGAATC
>NZ_BADI01001170.1:0-26321 GCF_000333555.1 Herbaspirillum sp. B65
CGCGCAGCAGCGCCGAGACGCTGCCTGCGCCGGCGCAGCGGGGCAATGCCCAGCTCCAGCCCGCCGCAGCCCCCGGCATTGCCTATGGTCAGCCGCTGGGGCCGGTGTTCAGCACTGCTGCGACGGCTCCCACCGCGCCGGCCACCCCGACCATGCAGGCCGCATCACGTGGCTACGCACAGCAAGCCGCAGCACCGCAGACCGCCTTGCCGGGTGCCGCCAACAATGCCCAGCGCGCCTTGCTGGCGCTGCAAGGTCAGCCCGGTAGCCTGCCGGCTGACAACCTGACCCCGGCCCAGCGCGCCTTGAACGACATCCTGCAAACGCATTGACCTTTTCCAGCGGCAAGTCGCTGGCGCTCTCAATGCGTATCGTGTGCAGCGTAAACATCGGCCGCTGCGCCACCCACCATAAACCGGATGCCAGCAAGGCCAGCAGCACCAGCGCAAAGAGCGCACTGCTGATGGCGTTGAGCATCTTGACGTCCTGCCACATCGACGCGTGCTTCCTTAAACCTGTGCCATCACGACTGTGCCACCTGCGGCGTCCAGTCCTTGGATGGCCTCATGTCCAGCGCGGCCATCTGCAGAATTTCACAGCACAGATCTTCATAACTCATGCCCACCGCCTTGGCCGCCATCGGCACCAGCGAATGGCCAGTCATGCCGGGCGAGGTATTGATTTCGATCAGGTAAGGCTCGGCCTTGCCATCCCCCTCGCGCAACATGAAGTCCACCCGGCTCCAGCCGCGGCAACCCAGCGCATTGAAGGCCCGTACCGCCAGATCCTGGATGTGGCGCGTCAGTTCCTCATCCAGCGGGGCGGGGCAGTAATATTTCGTGTCGTCGGTGAAATACTTGTTCTGGTAGTCGTAATTGCCGCCCGGCGCGCAGATCTCGATGATCGGCAAGGCCCGCGCATCGCGTCCTTTGCCCAGCACCGGCACCGTCAATTCACGGCCACGGATGAATTCCTCGGCCAGCACCACGCTGTCATAGCGAGCGCACAGGTCGAAGCTGACCTGCATGTCGGAATAACCATTCACCTTGGCAATGCCGATGGTCGAACCCTCGTGTGGTGCCTTCAACATCAGCGGCAGGCCCAGCTCATCGGGGACCACGCGCAATTGTTCACGTGTGGTGCTCTTGGCATCCAGGCTCAGGAAGCGCGGCGTGACCAGGCCGTGCGAGAGCCAGATGCGCTTGGTCATGATCTTGTCCATGGCGATGCTCGAGGCCATCACGCCCGGGCCGGTGTAGGGCAATCCCATCTGTTCCAGCGCGCCTTGCAGCGTGCCGTCCTCGCCATAGCGACCGTGCAGGGCAATGAAGACGCGGTCGAACTGCTCGGCCTGCAACTCACCCAGGCTGCGTTCAGCCGGGTCGAAGGGATGGGCATCGACGCCCTTGCTGCGCAAGGCCTGCAGCACGCCATTGCCCGACATCAGCGATACTTCGCGCTCGGCGGAACGGCCACCGAAGAGCACACCGACACGGCCAAAGGCCTTGATCTGGTCCTGGCTGATCATGCTGCCCCCTGTTCGTTCTTGCCACCGGCCTGCGCCACCAGGCGCCCCGGCACTGCGGAAATCGATCCTGCCCCCATGGTCATGACCACATCGCCATCGCGCACCACGTTGCGGATGGTCTCGGGCATGTCGCCGATATCGTCCACGAACACCGGCTCGACCTTGCCGGCCGCGCGCAACGCATGGGCCAGCGAACGCCCATCGGCGGCCACGATGGGCGCTTCACCGGCGGCATACACCTCGCCCAGCACCAGCACATCAGGCGAGGACAAGACCTTGACGAAGTCCTCGAACAGGTCGCGCGTGCGGGTATAGCGATGCGGCTGGAAGGCCAGCACCAGGCGGCGGCCCGGATAGGCGCCACGGGCGGCGGCGATGGTGGCGGCGGTCTCGACCGGGTGATGGCCGTAATCGTCCACCAGCGTGAAGTGGCCAGCCGGATTGCCCTGGGCGTCGGTGATGGGCACCTCGCCATAACGGGTGAAGCGGCGACCCACGCCATTGAATTCGGTCAGTGCCTTCTGGGTAGCGGCATCGTCCACGTCCAGCTCGCGCGCAATGGCAATGGCGGCGCAGGCGTTCTGGACGTTGTGCATCCCGGGCTGGTTCAGGCTCACCTTCATGGGCGCATAGCCGTCCTGGATCACGGTGAATTCCATCTTGCCATCAACCGCGCTGGCCTCGATGGCGCGCACATCGGCGTCGGCATGGAAGCCATAGGTCAGGATGGGCTTGGAGACCATGGGCATGATCTCGCGCACGTGCGGATCATCCAGGCAGAGCACGGCCACGCCGTAGAACGGCAGGCGCTGGGTGAACTCGACGAAGGCCTGCTTCAGGCGCGCGAAGTCATGGTTGTAGGTTTCCATGTGATCGGCATCGATGTTGGTGATGACTTCGATCACGGGCGTCAGATTCAAGAACGAGGCATCCGATTCATCGGCCTCGGCCACGATGAATTCGCCGGTCCCCAGCTTGGCATTGGCGCCGGCGCTGGTGAGGCGACCGCCGATGACGAAGGTCGGGTCCAGTCCGCCTTGCGCCAGCACGCTTGCCACCAGGCTGGTGGTGGTGGTCTTGCCGTGGGTGCCGGCGATGGCGATGCCCTTCTTCAGGCGCATCAGTTCGCCCAGCATCACCGCACGCGGCACGATGGGGATGTGCTTCTTGCGCGCGGCCAGCACTTCCGGGTTGTCGCCCTTGACGGCGGTGGAGGTGACGATGGCGTCGGCGCCTTCGATGTTCTCGGCGGCGTGACCATAGCGGATGCACGCACCCAGTTGCGCCAGGCGCTGGGTGGCGGCGTTGCTGCCGAGGTCCGAGCCCGAGACGCCATAGCCAAGGTTGAACAAAACTTCAGCAATGCCGCTCATGCCTGAGCCGCCGATGCCCACAAAATGGATGTTCTTGACACGATGCTTCATGGTGTTACCAGTCCTTCCAGCACCCGCGCGATCGCCTCGTTGGCATCGCGCCGGCCTTGTTCGTATGCCGCCTGCGCCATCTCCTGACAGGCAGCGCGGTCCAGTTTCTGTAGCAAACCGGCCAGGTGCTCCGGCGTCAGTTCGCGTTGCGGCAAGTGAATGGCCGCCTTGTTTTCTGCCATCCACCTGGCGTTATCAATCTGGTGCGAGGTGGTCGACACCGCCAGCGGGACCAGCACGCTGGCCACGCCAGCGGCCGTCAGCTCAGACACCGTGATGGCCCCGGCGCGGCAGATCACCAGATCGGCCTGGGCATAGCGGCGCGGCATGTCGTCGATGAAATCGACCACTTCGGCCTGCACGCCTGCGGCCTCGTAGGCGGCGCGCAAGGCCGCGATATGCTGCTTGCCCGATTGATGCGTCACTTGCGGGCGCAACTCGGCGGGCAACTTCGCCAGCGCCGCGGGAACGTTGTCATTCAAGACCTTGGCACCCAGGCTGCCGCCCACCACCAGGATCTTCAGCGCACCGCTGCGGCCAGCGTAACGCTGGGCCGGCGGCGGCAGCGCGATGATTTCCTTGCGCACCGGATTGCCGGTGACCTCGGCCTTGCCCGCTGCCTTGCCAAAATCGGCAGGGAAGCCGAACAGCACCTTGGTCGCCATCGGCGTCAGGGTCTTGTTCGACAGCAGCAGCGCCGCATCCGCATTGACCAGTACCAGCGGCTTGCCGCGCAGGCGCGCCATCATGCCGCCCGGCACGGTGACGTAACCGCCCATGCCCAGCACCACATCGGGGCGCCGACGACCGAGGATGGCATGGCAATGCAAGAAGCTTGCCGCCAGACGCCACACGCCCTTGAGCGTATGCATCAGACCCTTGCCGCGCAGGCCGGCGAAGACGATGCTGTCCATCTCCACGCCATGGCGCGGCACCAGCTCGCGCTCCATGCCATGCGAGGTACCCAGCCAGCTCACTTGCCAGCCGCGCGCACGCATGGTGTCGGCAATGGCCAGGCCGGGGAAGATATGCCCGCCGGTGCCGGCGGCCATGATGAGCAACTTGCGCGGCGCGTTCATAGGCGACCTCCGCGCATCAAGACCCGGTTTTCATAATCGATACGCAACAGGATGGCCAAGCCCACGCAATTCAACAGCACACCCGAGCCGCCATAGCTCATCAGCGGCAGCGTCAGACCCTTGGTGGGCAGCAGACCCAGGTTCACCCCCATGTTGATGAACGCCTGCACGCCCAGCCAGATACCGATGCCCTTGGCCACCAGGCCGGCAAAGGTCAGGTCCAGGGCGATGGCCTGGCGACCGATCTCGAAGGCGTGCTTGACCAGCCAGTAGAACAGCAGCACCACCACCAGCACGCCGGCAAAGCCGAGTTCCTCGCCGATGACGGCCAGCAGGAAGTCGGTATGCGCCTCCGGCAGATAATGCAATTTCTCCACGCTGCTGCCCAGGCCCACGCCGAACAGCTCGCCGCGCCCGAAGGCGATCAGCGAGTGCGACAACTGGTAAGCCTTGCCCAGCGCATTGTCTTCTTCCCACGGATTCAGATAGGCGAAGATACGCTCGCGCCGCCACGGCGAAGTCACGATCACCAGCGAGAACACGCCCACCAAGGTCGCGCCGATGCCACCGAACCAGACCCCGTTGATGCCCCCCAGGAACAGGATGCCCATGGCGATGCAGACGATCACACCGAACGCGCCCAGGTCGGGCTCCAGCAGCAACAGCAAGCCGACCAGGCCGACGGCGGCGGCCATCGGGAAGAAGCCCTTGACCAGCTTGTGCATCACCGCCTGCTTGCGCACCGTGTAGTCGGCGGCGTAGAGCACGATGAAGAGCTTCATCAGTTCGGACGGTTGCAGGTTGATGATCTTCAGCGACAGCCAGCGCTTGGCGCCATTGACGCCCTTGCCCACGCCCGGGATCAGCACCAGCAGCAACAGGATCAGGGTGACGGCGAACAGGTAGGGCGCCCACTTCTGCCAAGTCTCGATGCGCACGCGGAACACCAGGGCGCCGGCGATGATGGAGAGCACGATGAAGATCGCCTGGCGCACCAGGAAGTGATAGTTCGAATAGGCGGCGTACTTGGGCGAATCCGGCAACGCCACCGACGCCGAATAGACCATCACCATGCCGAACAGCATCAGCAATACCACCACCCAGATCAGCGGCTGGTCGTATTCCATCATGCGCGAACGCTGTTCCAGACCGATGCTGCCCGATGCGCTGCCACGGCCGGCACGGATGCGCCCAGCCGCTACCGGGGCGGCTTGCTTGACGCCTCCCAGCCAGTTACGCAACGAAGACAGGCCCAGTTTCATACCAGCACCTCACCGCGCGAGAGCGCCAGTTCATGCACCGCGTCCACGAACACCTCGGCGCGATGGGCATAGTTGCGGAACATGTCCAGGCTGGCGCAAGCCGGCGAGAGCAGCACGATGTCGCCCGCCTTGGCGATCTGTCCGGCCTGCTCCACCGCCTGTTCCAGGCTGGCACAATCGATCAGTTCGACACCGCTGTCGGCCAGCGCAGTGCGCACGGCGGGGGCGTCGCGGCCGATCAGCAGGACGGCGCGTGCATATTTCTGCACCGGCAGGTCCAGCGGCGAAAAATCCTGGCCCTTGCCATCGCCACCGGCAATCAACACGATGCGATTGGGACGACCGCCCAGGCCCAGGCCATTCAAGGCTGCCACGGTGGCACCCACGTTGGTGCCCTTGCTGTCGTCGTAGTACTCCACTTCCTGGATCACGCCCACCAGTTCCACCCGGTGCGGTTCCCCCGTGTACTCGCGCAGGCCGTGCAGCAGCGGCGCCATCGGCAGGTCGATGGCGCGGCACAGGGCCAGCGCGGCCAGCGCATTCATGGCGTTGTGGGCGCCGCGGATCTTGAGGGCGTCGGCCGGCATGAGGCGCTTGACCGTCACCGGCGGCGGCAGCATGTCCTTCTGCTTGCGGCGGCGCTTGCCTTCCGGTACCTCGTCATCTTCGTGGACGAAGGCATTGGCCAGCCACAACATGCCATTGTCGTTGACCAGGCCGAAGCTGTTGGGCGTGTCCGGCTCATCCAGCCCGAAGGTGGACAGGGGCGCGGCGGTGGAGGCCATCTCCATGACCAGCGCATCGTCGCGATTGAGCACGCGCACGGTGTCCTGGCCGAAGATGCGGGCCTTGTCGGCGGCATAGTGTTCCATGCTGCCGTGCCAGTCCAGGTGATCCTGGGTCAGGTTCAGCACGGTGGCCGCGTGCGCCTGCAGGCTGTGGGTGGTGTGCAACTGGAAGCTGGAGAGCTCCAGCACCCAGGCCTGCGGCATGGAACCACGATAGGTCGGCTCGGGCGGCGGCGGGGGCGGCACTTCGACCAGCGCATCTTCCTCGGCCTTGCGCGAGACTTCCATGAAGTCGCCCAGGTTCATTGCTTCACCTGTGGTGGCCGGCGCGTCGGGATCGGCTTGCGGCACCACGTCGGAAGCCACTTGCAGCGTGGCTTCCACGGTGGAGGTGACGAAATCTTCATTTGCGGCATTACCCACCTCGGCCTCGGCCACGGCCTCGCTCCCGGCCTCCGCTTGCGCTTGGCTGGCTGCCTCGGCACTGTCGGCCGGTGCGTCGGTGGCGGGCTGGCCGTCTTCTGGCTCTTGGCCGTCTGCGGTCGGCGCCAGCAGGTCCAGTTGTGGCTCGGGCAGTTCGGACGGTGCGCTAGGCGCAGCCTGCGGCGTCATGACCGGCACCGCGATGGCCGCCGCCTCTTCGATGCGGGCGGCGGCGCGGCGGTGCTTTTCAGCTTCGGCGGCCTGCTGGGCATCCAGCACGGCTTGCTGCGCGGCTTGTGCTTCGGCTTCAGCCTGTGCCTGGGCGGCAGCCAGTGCATCCTGCTCGGCCAGTTCGGCCAGGAAAACCTGGTCTTTGATGACCGCTTCGCGCAGCACGTCCAGTGCGGCCGGGCTGATATTGCCCGCCACTTGCACCGACAGGCCGGCGCGCTGGCACAGCAGGCCGGTCAGGCGCGTCACCGTGGTCTTGCCGTTGGTGCCGGTGATGGCCAGGATCTTCGGTTGATACAGGGTTTCTTCGCGCAAGGCGAGCAGCGCCTGCGCGAACAATTCGATCTCGCCCCACAGCGGCAGGCCGCGCTCGGCGATGACCGGCAGCAGCGGTGCCAGCTCACCCTCGGGGGCCAGGCCCGGGCTGACAGCGACGAAATCGATGCCATCGAGCAAGGCCGCTGTCAGCGGCTGGCCCAGCACGGCCTGGGCCTCGGGCGCATCAGCGCGCAAGGCGGCCAGGCGCTCGGCCAGCGCCGCTTCGCTGCGGGTATCGGCCACGCGCACGCTGGCGCCGCAGTAGACCAGCCACCGCGCCATTGCCAGGCCGGACTCACCGAGTCCGAGCACCAGAACGTGTTTGCCCGAGTAATTCATCGTTGTTTCCAGACTCACTTCTTCACAGACTTCTTCAATTGCATCAACCACAAAGGGCGCCGCTTGGCATGAATCGCAAGGGGCGCCGTTTTTTCCTTCATACAGCGCGCCGTCAGCGCAGTTTCAGCGTCGACAGACCCAGCAGCACCAGCATCATGGTGATGATCCAGAAGCGCACCACCACCTGGGTTTCCTTCCAGCCCTTCTGCTCGTAGTGATGGTGCAGCGGCGCCATCAACAACACGCGTCGGCCCGTGCCGAAGCGCTTCTTGGTGTATTTGAAATAGGCCACCTGGATCATCACCGACAGCGTTTCCACCACGAAGATGCCGCCCATGATGAAGAGCACGATTTCCTGGCGCACGATGACGGCGATGGTGCCCAGCGCGCCGCCCAGCGCCAAGGCGCCGACGTCACCCATGAACACCTGCGCCGGGTAGGCGTTGTACCAGAGGAAGGCCAGGCCTGCGCCGCCCATGGCGCCGCAGAAGATCAGCAATTCGCCCGCACCGGGGATGTGCGGGATGAACAGGTACTTGGCATAGGCGGCGTTACCGGTCAGGTAGGCGAACAGGCCCAGGGCCGCGCCCACCAGCACGGTGGGCATGATGGCCAGGCCATCCAGGCCATCGGTCAGGTTGACGGCGTTACTGGTGCCGACGATGACGAAATAAGTCAGCGCGATGAAACCCCACACGCCCAGCGGATAGCTGACCGTCTTGAAGAAGGGCACGATCAGGTCGGCCTTGGGCGGCAAGTCCAGGCTGAAACCGGAACGCACCCAGGCCACGAACAGGTCGAAGACCTTCATATTGCTCACTTCGGACACCGAGAAGGCCAGGTAGAACGCCGCCACCAGGCCGATCAGCGATTGCCAGAAATATTTTTCACGCGAGCGCATTCCTTCGGGGTCGCGGTAGACCACCTTGCGATAGTCATCGACCCAGCCGATGGCGCCAAAGCCGAGCGTGACGATCAGTACGATCCAGACGAAGCGGTTGGACAGGTCCGCCCACAGCAGCGTGGAAATGCCGATGCCGATCAGGATCAGCACGCCGCCCATGGTCGGGGTGCCGGACTTGATCAGGTGGGTCTGGGGGCCATCGGTGCGCACCGCCTGGCCGACCTTCATGCGGGTGAGCATACGGATCACGGCGGGACCGGCGATCATGCCGATCAACAGCGCCGTCAACGTGGCAAACACCGCGCGGAAGGTGATGAAGTTGAACAGGCGCAGAAAACCGAATCCCTGTGAAAATTCTGTGCGAGCCAGACCAGCATGTTAATGGGCCTCCTGTTGATGTTGCGTGAGGGATTCAACGTTGACCAGATGCTGTACAACTCGCTCCATCTTCATGAAGCGTGAACCTTTTATCAAAACGGTCGCGCCTTGCGGCGCGGCCTGCTCCACCGCTGCATTGAGGGTGGCGATATCCTCGCAATGCATGGCCTGGGCCACGCCTTGCAGCGGGGCGCCATATGCAGCGACGGCGTGTTTCGTCAATTCGCCCAGTCCGAAGAAGAGCGGGATACCACGACTGCGCGCATAGGCGCCGATCTCGGCATGGAACTGTGGCCCCTGGTCGCCGACCTCGCCCATATCGCCCAGCACCAGCACGCGCGGGCCGGCGATGCTGGCCAGCACGTCGATGGCGGCGCGCACCGAGTCGGGGTTGGCGTTGTAGGTGTCATCGATCACCAGCGCACCGCTCTTGGCCTGTTTGCGTTGCAACCGGCCATTGACCGGGGCGAAGCTCTGCAAGCCACGCACCACGGCGTCCACTGCGATACCGGCACCCAATGCACAGGCGGTGGCGGCCAGGGCATTGCGCACGTTATGCTCGCCGACGGCGGCCAGCTCGACCTTGAACTGCGCTGGCGGTACAGCCAGACCCTTGACGGTGACCTGCAGCGTGCTGCCGAAGGCCGTGGCCTGGTAGCTGGCGCTGACATCGGCTTGCGCGTTCAGGCCGAAGGTCAGTACACGACGGGCACCAGCCTCTTCGCGCCACAGCGCGGTGAAATCATCATCGGCCGGGAACACGGCCACGCCATCGGCGGGAAGGTGGCGGATCACGGCGCCGTTTTCACGCGCCACCGCTTCCACGCTGGCCATGAATTCCTGGTGCTCGCGCTGGGCATTGTTGACCAGGCCCAGGGTGGGCGCGGCGATGCGTGAGAGCACGGCGATCTCGCCCGGATGGTTCATGCCCATCTCGATGACGGCGGCCTGGTGCTGCGCCCGCAGGCGGAACAAGGTCAGCGGTACGCCGATCTCGTTGTTGAAGTTGCCGCGCGTGCCCAGGTAGCCGTCTTCGCCAAAAGCGGCGGCGAGGATGGCGGCAATCATTTCCTTGACGGTGGTCTTGCCGTTGCTGCCGGTCACACCAATGACCGGGATCTGGCGCTGCACGCGCCAGCCATGGGCGATCTGGCCCAAGGCAGCGCGGCTGTCGGGCACCACGATGGCCGGCAGCGACAAGCCCGCCGGCACGCGCTCCACCACCACGGCGGCAGCGCCTTGGGCGGCCACGGCGTCGAGGAAGTCATGCGCATCGAAACGCTCGCCGCGCAGGGCGACAAAGACATTGCCGGGCTTGACCGCACGGCTGTCGGTGACCACGTCATTGAGCTCCAGCAGACCGGCCGGGGCATTGACCACGCCGGGCACGGTATGCGCCGAGGCCGCCTCTTCGGCGCTGCGGATCCATTCCAGCAACTGGCGGAAATCGAATCGCATCATGCGCCTCCCATCATGGTCGAGCGCGCGGCCAGGGCCAGGGCGACATGGTCGGCGTCGAGGAAAGGCAGTTTCTTGCCGGCGATTTCCTGGTAGGACTCATGCCCCTTGCCGGCCAGCAGCACCACATCGGCACGGGTAGCGTGGCGGATCGCCCACAGGATGGCGCCAGCCCGGTCTGGCAGCACCACCGGTTCGATGCGACTCATGCCGGCACGGATCTGGTCGATGATGGCTTGCGGATCTTCGCTGCGCGGGTTGTCGCTGGTGAGCACGACCTGGTCGGCCTGCTCGGCGATCTGCCCCATCTGCGGACGCTTGCCCGGATCGCGATCACCACCGCAGCCGAACACGCACCACAGCTGGCCGCCGCGCTGGGTGGCAACCTGGCGCAGGGTAGACAGGGTCTTGTCGAGCGCGTCGGGGGTATGGGCGTAGTCGATCACGATCAGCGGCACGTCCGGCCCACCGAACTGTTGCATCCGCCCCGGAGCCGGCGTGAGTGCAGCGGCAGCAGCCACCACGGCATCCCAGGCCAGGCCCTGGGTCAGCAGCACGCCCATGATGCCCAGCACGTTGCTGACATTGAAGCGGCCCACCAGTTGGGTCTTGACCTGGCCGCTGCCGAAGGGTGAATCGACATGGAACACGGTGCCGGCATGACTGCTGCGCAGCTGGCTGGCACGCAGGGTGGCCACCTGGGCGGCCTGGGCATCGATCTGCTCGGCAATCGAATAGCCGATCACCGGCACCTGACGCCCGGCCAGCAGCGGCAGCAGGCGCAGGCCCATGGGGTCGTCCAGGTTGAGCACGGCGTGCTTGAGGCCCGGCCACTGGAACAGCTTGCGCTTGGCCTCTTCGTAGGTCTGCATGTCACCGTGGAAATCCAGGTGATCGCGGGTGAAATTGGTAAACAGGGCGACATCGACATGCATCCCGTTCATGCGCCCTTGCGCCAGGCCGATGGAAGAAGCCTCGATGGCCAGCGCACCGACCCGCGCCTGGGCCAGCTTGGCCAGGCTGCGTTGCAGCAGCACCGCATCCGGGGTGGTGTAGCCGGTCACGTCGAAGCCCTGCGACTTGCCGTTGATGAAGCTGCCCACACCGAGCGTGCCGACCACGCCGGCAGCGGTGGCGCCCGGCAGGCGCGAGAGCGCGCTGCCCAGCCAGTAGGCGCAGGAAGTCTTGCCGTTGGTGCCGGTGACGGCCACGGTCAGCATGGACTGGTCGGGCTGGCCATACCAGGCGGAAGCGATCTGGCCTGCCTGTTGCTTCAGGTCCGGCACCGCCAGATGCGGCTCATCGATCTGCGCCGGCCAGGTATAGCCTTCTGCTTCATATAGCACGGCAGCGGCGCCGCGCTCGACGGCATCGGCAATATAAGAGCGGCCATCGGCGTCACCCACATAGGCCAGGAACACGTCACCGGGCGCCACGCGACGCGAGTCGGAGCTCAATTGCGCAGACGGCGCCACCTGGCGCAGCCAGGAGAGAATGTCTTGCAGATCAAGAACGCGCTCGGCCATTACATGCTCTCCTCAAGCGGTTCTTTGGGAATGATGATGTTGGTCACGCTGGAGTCCGGCGCAACATTGAGGGCGCGCAGGGCGTTGGCCGCCACGTTGGCGAACACCGGGCCGGCCACCGGGCCGCCAAAGTGCTGGCCTTGCGGCTCATCGATCATCACCGCGATGATCAGCCGCGGGTCTGACATGGGGGCGATGCCCGCGAACGAAGCCACGTACTTGCGCACGTACTTGCCATTTTCGATCTTGTAGGCGGTACCGGTCTTGCCACCAACACGATAGCCCGGCACCTGGGCCTGGGGCGCGGTGCCACCGGGGGCGACCACGGTTTCCAGCATACGACGCATCTGCAGGGCGGTATCGGCCGAGATCACGCGCTGGCCGATGGGCGAATCGGTGACCTTGGTGAAGGACAGCGGAATGATGTCGCCATTGCGCGCAAAGATCAGGTAGGCGTGCGCCAGCTGGATCAGCGACACCGAGATGCCGTGACCATAGCTCATGGTGGCCTGTTCGATCGGACGCCACGACTTGTATGGGCGCACCCGGCCGGCCACAGCACCCGGGAAACCGAACTTGGGCTGCTGGCCGAAGCCCACCGTGGTGAACATTTCCCACATCTCTTCGGCTGGCATCCCCAGCGCGATCTTGGCGGTGCCGATGTTGGAGGACTTCTCGATGATCTGCGCCACCGTCAGCGCGCCGTGGGCGTGCGAGTCGCCGATGGTGGCGGTGCCGATGGTCATCTTGCCGGGCGCGGTCTGGAACACGGTGGAGGGCGTCACACGATGCGTATCCAGCGCCAGGGCCACGGTGAAGGGCTTCAAGGTCGAGCCCGGCTCGAAGGTATCGGTCACCACGCGGTTGCGCAACTGCGCGCCGGTCAGCACCGAGCGGTCGTTGGGGTTGTAGGTGGGCATGTTGGCCAGGGCCAGCACTTCGCCGGTCTTGGCGTCGACCACGATGATGCCGCCGGCCTTGGCCTTGTACTTTTCCACCGCTTCCTTCAGTTGCGTGAAGGCGATGTACTGGATCTTGCTGTCGATGGACAGGGTCAGGTCGCGGCCATCATGCGGCTCGCGGATGGATTCGATATCTTCCACCACGCGGCCCAGGCGGTCCTTGATGACGCGCCGGCTGCCGGTCACACCGGCCAGAGTCTTCTGGGCGGCCAGCTCCATGCCATCCTGGCCGGCATCCTCGATATTGGTGAAGCCGACCACGTGCGCCATCACCTCGCCCTCAGGATAGAAGCGCTTGTATTCCTTGCGGGTTTCGATGCCGGGGATGCCCAGCTTGACGATCTTGTCGGCGGTGTCCTGCTCGACCTGGCGCTTGAGGTAGACGAAGCTGCGGTCCGAATCAAGCTTCTTGCGCAGTTCGGCATCGCTCATCTCCAGCAGCTTGGCCAGTTGCACCAACTTGTCCTTGGGCGCGGCCTGCACGTCTTCGGGAATGGCCCAGATCGCCTTGACCGGCACCGAAGAAGCCAGCACCTGGCCATTGCGGTCGGTGATCTTGCCGCGCGTGGCGGGCATTTCCAGGGTACGGGCGTAGCGCGAGGCACCCTGCTTCTGCAGGAAATCGGTAGACACACCCTGCAACCACAGCGCGCGCAGCACCAGTGCCACGAACGCGGCAAACAGCACGAACAGCACGAAACGCGAGCGCCAGGCCGGCAGCTTGACCTGCAGGATGGGATTGGAGGAGAACGCCACGCCCTTGGAGGCCGCCACACGGCCACCCGCCAAGTTGGTGCGAGGAGGCATCTTGGTCATTGCGCCCCCACGGTCAGGTATTGGGTCAGGGCGGCGGTGACCGGCACCATGCCCAGGTCACGCCGTGCCAGTTCCTCGATGCGGGCGTTCTTGCCCAGGGTGGACTGGTCCAGCTGCAATTGCGCCCAATCCACGTCCAGCTGGCGTGCCGCGCTCTGGGCCCGTTCCAGCTCGATGAACAGGCTGCGTGCCTTGTATTGGGCGCTCACGACCGACAGCGCGCAAGCCACCAGCAAGATGGTCAGCAGGATGCACAGACGCCCGATCATGCAGGCATCCCTTCGGTGGCGAGAGAGGAAATGGGGGTCACGCGTTCCAGGCCGCGCATTACCGCCGAACGGGCACGCGGGTTGGATTGGACCTCGGCAGCGCTGGGCATGATCCGCGGCAGCAGGCGTGCCGGGGCTTGCGGCAGGTCCACCGCACGGATCGGCAGGCGGCGGTCAGGCTGCGGCGCATGGGCTTTGGAGGCCATGAACTGCTTGACGATGCGATCTTCCAGCGAGTGAAAGCTGATCACGACCAATCTCCCGTGCTGCGCCATCTGGGCAAATGCCTTGTCCAGTCCTACTTCGAGTTCTTCAAGCTCTTGATTGACGAAAATCCGTACAGCCTGAAAGGTACGAGTGGCCGGGTCTTTGCCTTTCTCGCGGGTTTTGACGGCTTGTGCCACGAGCGCGGCAAGCTGTCGTGTGCTTGAAATTGGCTCGATTGCCCGGCCAGCAACAATCTTCTTTGCAATCTGAAGAGCAAACCGTTCTTCCCCATAATCACGTATCACCTTTGCAATCTGCTGTTCGTCTGCCGTTGCCAGCCAATCCGCTGCCGACACGCCACGGGTGGTATCCATGCGCATGTCCAGCGGGCCATCCAAGCGAAAACTGAAGCCGCGTGCGGCGTCATCGACCTGCGGCGACGAGATTCCCAAATCCATCAATACCCCGTCGACCTGGGCGATGCCGCGTGCGGCAAGCGCCTCATCCATGGTCGCAAAACTGTCGTGCACGATCTCGAAGCGTGCATCGGCTATCTTTTGCGCCGTGGCGATGGCCAACGGGTCCTTATCAAATGCGATCAAGCGGCCCTGCGGGCCCAGCCTGGACAGGATGGCGCGGCTATGACCGCCGCGGCCGAAAGTGCCGTCCAGGTAAATGCCATTGGCGCGCGCGCCACTGATGGCCAGCGCCTCCACGGCTTCATCCAACAGCACGGTGCGGTGCTGCAGCTCGGGCACCGGTTGCAAATTCATCTTGTCCGGCCGTCAGAAGGAAAAATTACTCAACACATCCGGCATCCCGCCCGCCACAGCCTCGGCTTCGCTTTCGGCCAGCTTGACGGCATCCCAGATTTCGAAATGACTACCCATGCCCAGCAACATCACGTCACGTTGCAGACCCACGGCCGCGCGCAGCTCGGGCGCGATCAGGATGCGACCGGCGCTGTCGAGCTCCACATCCTGGGCATTGCCCAGGAAGATGCGCTGCCAGGCACGGGCCGACATGGGCCAGTTGGCGATCTGCTCGCGATGCGTCTCCCAGGTCGGGCGCGGGAAGAACAGCAGGCAACCATGCGGATGGCGCGTCACGGTGGCGCGTCCCTCGCACTGCACAATCAGGGCGTCACGATGCTTGGCCGGAATGGTCATCCGTCCTTTGGCATCGAGATTGAGTGCTGACGCGCCCTGGAACACTGTTTTTTCCTTCGCCTGCGGCGAGTGAGTTTGCTGATCGGCTGCTTTGTTCGTGCCGGGCAAATGCAAATGAAACCCTGTTTGCCCCACAAAAAAACACTTTTTGACACTGCCGCCCACTTTAGAGGATGCACTATTGCAGGTCAAGCGGTATACGCTGTGAACAACCCGAATTTTGCTAATAAAGTCAAAGACTTAGCGCACTTCCTTAAAACAGCCTTTTCAGAAGTTTTTTGAAGAAAATGAAGGACTTAGCATTTACATTGAAAGTGCAACCTGAGCTTTACACATGTGTTTGTCGTCAGAATTGCGTAACGGCGCGGATTTGCGCCGCATGAGAGAGTCCGCGTGCGCAATTTCGGGGCAGCGCTCTCTGGCAGAAATGAGGCAAGCCAGCACCTGCTGATTTGCCAGTGGCTGGAGAAACCGACATGGATTTTGCGGTGCAACTTAAGTTCACTCAAGAACCGCAAAAAGCGTAAAAAAATAGTCCCGCTCTCCGCCTGCGAGAAGTCCATGCCCCCCCTCGGCCACGCCTCGAGGGCTGTGGAAAAGTCGACCGCAGGGATGGGCTGGGCCTAAAAAGCCTGGGTGGAGTGGCAAGAAAACAGCGAGTGACGATGGGGCCAACCCAGAATCTTCATCAAATTCTTCGTCAAATGAATGGTCGGAAGCGTTTTTGTTTTGACTTCCGCGGCGAGCACCTTTTACTATCCGTGTCTTTGGGAAGATCGATGCGCAAAACGGGGCTGACATGGCCCGTTTGCAGGTGTTGGAAAACACCGCGATTTTTTTCAATCAAAAGGTCGGTTCCGAGCAGGCCAGATCGGCTGAAAACGCAGATAGGGCTTGCGGATCCGCCTCATTCCAGTGCTAAAATCTGGGCACCTTAACAGTGAAAGGAATTTTAAAGTGAACAAATCTGAATTGGTTGACGTTATCGCCGCCGACACCGAGATCTCCAAGGCAGCAGCCCAGCGCGCTCTGGACTCCGTCATCGAGAACATCATCAAGGCCGTGACCAAGGGCGATACCGTGCAATTGGTTGGCTTCGGTTCCTTCTCGACCGGCAAGCGCGCTGCTCGCACCGGCCGTAACCCGCAAACCGGCGAAGAAATCAAGATCGCCGCTGCTACCACCGTGAAGTTCTCGGCTGGCAAGGCTTTCAAGGAAGCCGTGAACAAGAAGAAGAAATAATTTCACGCTTCACGCATTTGAATGCCATGAACCAGGTTCATGGCATTCAAATCGAGGCCGATCCTGGTGGTCGGCCGTCTCCCCGCCTCCAGTCTCCCGCAGCCCTTCCGTAGTCTTTCCGCAATTCCCCCGCTATCCCCTGACCAGCACTGACATGCGCAACGCCGCACCGGCGAGCTTCAAGCCCCCAGGTCGGCCAAGGGATGATGCTCGCGCGACCACGGATCGGTGAAGAAACCTTGGACCCACTGCGCCGTGGCACTAGTCAGCGAAGGCGGATTCCATTGCGGCTTCTGGTCCTTGTCGATGATCAGCGCACGGATACCCTCGACGAAATCGGGCCGCGCCGCGCAATGCAGCGAGACTACGAATTCCAGCCGGAACACCTCTGCCAGCGACAGCGGACGCACACGCTTCTGCAAGGCATACCCCAGCCAGGCCGAACCCGGCGCACCGGCGCGCAGGGTTGCCTGGGCCTTGCTCAACCAGGCATCATCGGTCGGCAGCGCGAGAATGCCCTCGACGATTTCCGGTAGCGTAGGCCGGCGACACAGGGATTCGATCAGATCGAAATGCGTGCGCAGGTTGGAAGCAGCAAAAGCTACTGTCCCGTCCTGCAACGACGACGCCTGGGCTGCTCCCAAGACGCGATCGAGCAGCTCGGCATCATTGCCCGCTCCCCACGACTGCACGAGCAGCGCATCGATCACCGCCTGCTTGCCCGCGTGCGCCACCCGGTAATCGGCCAATCCCGCGAAGAGCGCATCACTGGCGTTGAGGTTGGCCCCGGTCAGCGCCAGGAAGACGCCGGTCTTGCCCGGCATACGCGCCAGGAACCAGCTCCCCCCCACATCTGGATACAGCCCGATGGTAATTTCCGGCATCGCCAGGCGCGACTTTTCGGTCACCACCCGATGGCTGCAACCGGCCATCAGCCCGATGCCGCCGCCCATCACGATGCCATGCCCCCAGCACAGGATGGGCTTGGCAAAGCTGTGGATAAGATAATCCAGGCGATATTCCTGCTCGAAGAACTCGGCCGCGTACGTATTGGCGCGGATGTCGTCACGTTCAGGCGAAGCATGATGCTCGCGCATGGAGCGATAGAGCTGCTGCAGATCGCCGCCGGCACAGAAAGCCTTTTCACCCTGCGCCTGCAGGATCACCATGGCCACGCCGGGATCGGCCTGCCACCGTTGCAGTTGCGGGGTCAGCAGTTGGACCATCTCCAGCGAGATGGCGTGCAGGGTCTTTTCGGAAGCAAGGGTGGCGATGCCGATGCGGCGGCCATTGGTGGCCGTCAATTCTTCGAACAGCACGGGTGCGGCGGCTGGGTTCATGGGTCTCCTGGGGTAGCGTCTCTTGCGCGTACCCGCAGTGCCCGCGGGCCGCAGTCTTGGGGTGGTGATGAAATTCAATGAAGCAGGCCGGTAGGCCGGATTCTGTTACGGCGGGAAACCCGCTATGACAGCCATTCCTCTAGGCGACGGATCGCTCCGCCGCTCAAGCTTTCTACCCGCACGCTCCGCGAGCCACATCAACGCGTGCCTATTTGAAATTGCTCCGGGTGGAGGTTACCGCGTTTCACCGTAACTTAATACGCTCGTCTCTGTGGCCCTATTCCTCGCCTTATACCGGCTTGCACCGGCTTTCGGCGGACGGCCGTTAACCGTCACCCTGCTCTATGGAGTCCGGACCTTCCTCCCGCCGCCTGCTTGCGAAGGCGGCCAGCGGCTGTCTGGCCTGCATCGGGCGCTATTGTAGCGCAGCATGGCCGTTCACCGCAGAAGAGCCAGCGCAAAACCGCTGTGCGTACACGCAAAACTTCATGCCGATTCGGCATGTGACACCTGCGCGGCTCTTCGGTAGTCTGCTGCTGATCCGCTGCAGGCCAGGTGCCGCGCGGTTTCTGACTGACTCTGACGAAATACCATGCATATCTGCGTATTGGGCGCCGGCGTGATCGGCGTAACCACTGCCTACCGTTTATTGCAGGATGGCCACCAGGTCAGCCTGATCGATGCCCACGAACACCCCGGCGCCGGCACCAGCTACGGCAATGGCGCCCAGTTGAGCTACTCCTACGTGGCGCCGCTGGCCGACCCGTCGGTCTGGTCCAAGTGGGCTTACTACCTGTTCAGCAAGGATTCGCCGCTGACCATCCGACCCACCGCCGACGCCGCGCAATACCGCTGGCTGCTCGGCTTCCTGCGTTGCTGCAACAGCCCTCGCGTGCGCCAGACCACCATCGACCTGCTGCAACTGGCCTTTTATAGCCGCGACCAGCTCAGCCAGTGGAATGAACGCCTGCAACTCTCTTTTGACTACCAGCGTTCCGGCAAGCTGGTGATGTTCACCGATGCCCAGGGACTGGACGCGGCAGCCCGCCAGGTGCAGTTCCAGGCCCAATACGGCTGCCAGCAGGAAGTACTGAACGCCGCCGATTGCCTGCGCATCGAACCGGCCCTGGCCGGCTCGCAACGCGCCTGGGTAGGCGGGGTCCACACCCCCAGCGAAGCAGCCGGCGACTGCCCGCAATTCTGCCGCGCACTGGTGAGCGCGATGCAGGCCGATCCGCATTTCCGCTTCCTCGGCAACACCCGCGTCACAGGCGTGCGCCGCGCCGGCCGCGCCCTGCGTGCGGTCCAGGCCGGCGAGCATTGGCTGGAGGCCGACCGCTTCGTACTGGCGCTGGGCGCCGACAGTACCGACTTCGCACGCCAGCTCGATCTGCGCTTGCCGCTCTACCCGCTCAAGGGCTACAGCATCACGGTACCGCTGGAGGATGAGGCCAGCCGCGCCGCCGCGCCGCAGGTCTCCATTACCGACATCGCCAGGAAGATCGTCTATGCCCGCCTGGGTCAGCGCCTGCGCGTGGCCGGCCGCATCGAACTGGTCGGCCAGGACCGCCGCATCCCGCAGGCGGCCATCGACCAATTGAAGCACGGAATGCGCGAGCTCTTCCCCGCCTGCACGCTGGGCGAAGAGGCCACGCTCTCGCCCTGGATGGGCTTTCGCCCGGCCACCCCGAGCGGCGTCCCCATCGTCGGCGCCTCACCCGTCGACAACCTCTATCTCAACCTTGGCCAGGGCGCGCTGGGCTGGACCCTGGCCTGTGGCAGCGCGGCGCTGCTGGCCGACCAGATCGCCGGCCGCAAGCGCGCCATTGACGATGCGCCCTTCCAGTACCGCAGTTGAAGAAGTTTCAAGCCAGAGGCGCGCATCAGGACTTAACATGGCGCATGACCGGCGCCCCTGCCGGCCTGATCCAAGGGAGATGAACGATGCGGGAAAACCGTCTGCGCACCCTCTTTGCGCACAAGCAACTGGCCCTCTGCGGCTGGGTATCGATGGGCAATTCGCTGCTGGCCGAAGTCATCGCCCACAGCGGCTACGACGCGGTCACGGTCGACCTGCAACATGGCCCGTTCTCCATCGAGTCGGCGCTGCCCATGCTGCAAGCCATCTCCAGCACCTCCGCAGTACCGCTGGTACGCTGCTCCGAAAACAGCCTCGGCGAAATCAACAAGCTCCTCGATGCCGGCGCCTATGGCGTGATCTGCCCGCTCATCAACACGGCCGACGATGCAGAACGCTTCATACGCGCCTGCCACTACTCCCCGCGTGGCGGCCGCAGCTTCGGCCCGGCGCGGGGCCTGCTGTATGGTGGTGAAGATTACTTCAAACACGCCAATACCACCGTCCTGACGCTGGCCATGATCGAGACGCGCGAAGGCTACGCCAATGCCGAAGCCATCCTCAAGGTCCCCGACCTGGACGGCATCTTCATCGGCCCCAGCGACCTGGCCATCGAACTGGGCCTGGCCCCGGACGCCTACGACGACCCCCGCCTCAACGACGCCATCGGGCATCTGCTGACCCTGGCCCGCACGCTGGGCAAGTATGTGGGCATCTTCGCCGGCAGCATGGACATGGCCCAGCGCATGAAGGAGATTGGCATGGACCTGGTGGTGCCGGGGACGGATATCCAGCAGATCAAGGCCGAGGGAGCGCGGCGGATCAGTGCGTTGCGCGCAGGTACTTGATTTGATTCCAACCACGCGTCGACCTGACTGTCGAACACGCCAACAACAAAGCGGATCAAGCCTTACGGCCTGATCCGCTTGACCGGGACTCTGGTACTTCCCTCTTAGAAATCAACCCTGGCCATCCGCCCAAAGAACGGATAATTAGGATCGTTATACCCATGCGTAGACGCATGACCCGGCCTCACAAGGCTATCCACCAACGCCTCTTCCTCAGCAGTGATCTGCAGTTCCGCCGCGTCGTAGTAATCCTCCATCTGCGCCAGCGTGCGCGGTCCCGCAATGACGCTGCTGATGGCCGCATTGGCCAGCACCCAGGCGGTAGCGAACTGGCCCAGCTTGATGCCGCGCGCCTCGCAATGCTGTTGCAGCCGCTGCGCGATCAGCAGTGACTCTTCGCGGAATTCGGTTTCCATCATGCGCTTGTCGCCCCGCCCTGCACGGGTGTCTTCGGGTGGCTTCTGGCCGGGCTGGTATTTGCCGGTCAGCACGCCACGCGCAATCGGGCTATACGGCACCACGCCCAGACCATAGTGGGCGCAGGCCGGCAGGATTTCCACCTCGGGCTGGCGGTTCAGCAGGTTGTAATAGGGCTGGCACACCAGCGGCAGCGGCACGTTGTTCTTCTCGCACAGACGCACGATCTCGGCGATGCGCCAGCCACGGAAATTGGAGACCCCGAAGCCGCGGATCCTGCCTGCACGGATCAGGTCGCCCAGCGCCTGCACGGCTTCTTCCAGGTTCTCATCCTG
Organism: Herbaspirillum sp. B65; assembly: GCF_000333555.1. Lineage (NCBI taxonomy): Bacteria > Pseudomonadati > Pseudomonadota > Betaproteobacteria > Burkholderiales > Oxalobacteraceae > Herbaspirillum > Herbaspirillum sp. B65. The sequence goes on from NZ_BADI01001170.1 coordinate 21,122, forward strand.
ATAGTCGCGGTGCATGTAGAGGATGTCGAGGTAATCGGTATCCAGGCGCTTCAAGATGTTCTCGGTCTCGCGCACGATCCAGCTGCGCGAGTAATGCGATTCATTGGGCTTGCCACTCATGGCATTGCCCAGCTTGCTGGCCAGCACCCATTCATGGCGCTGCCCGGCCAGCAGCTTGCCGACGATTTCCTCGGACTTGCCCTTGGTGTAGACGTCGGCAGTATCGATGAAATTGATGCCGTGCTCGCGGGCCGAGGCGAGGATGCGGCCGGATTCCTGCAGGTCGGTCTGGTCACCGAACATCATGGAACCCAGGCACAGGGCCGATACCTTGAGATTGCTCTTGCCGAGGCGACGATAGTGCATGGTCTCTCCAATGAAAAGGATGTGGATAATTTAAGTGCGGCTGATCTTGCCGGCGCTCACAGAACCGGGGCTTCCTCTTCCTGCCAGCGCCGCTTGTCACGCAGCGGCGGCGCACCGAAGAGGCGGCTGTATTCGCGACTGAATTGCGAAGAACTTTCATAACCCACGCGATGAGCGGCAGTGGCCACGCTGGCGTCGGCGGTCAGAATCAATTTGCGCGCTTCCTGCAGCCGCAGGTTCTTCTGGTATTGCAGCGGGCTCATGGCCGTCACCAGCTTGAAGTGATGGTGCAGGGACGACACGCTCATGTGTACATCGCGTGCGATATCCTCGATGCGCAGCGCCTGGTCGTAACCGTCCTTGATGAGCCGGATGGCCTTGGCCACGCGGTTCATCTGGCTATCCTGCAGGACCGTCTGGCGCAGCAGCGCACCCTGGCCATTCATGAGCAGGCGATAGAGGATCTCGCGCCGTATCATCGGCGCCAGGATGGGCACATCGCGCGGCGACTCATGCAGGCGCAACAGGCGCAGCACGGCATCGAGCAGATCGACGTCGAGCCGGTTCACATACAACCCGCGTGCGGCGCCCTCGTTGAGATGGGCCGCGGCGGGCAGGTTTTCGTCGCCGATCAGTTCGCCGATTTCCTGGGTGTCCAGTTCCAGCCGCAAACCCAGGTAGGGTTCATCGGGGCTGGTCACCATCACCTTGCCCACCACCGGCAGATCCACCGAAGCCACCAGGTAATGCATGGGATCGTATTCGTAGATTTCATCGCCCACGAAGATGCGCTTGGAACCCTGCGCGATCACCGCGAACACCGGCTTTTGTACCGCGTGCTTGGGGCCGCTGGGACAGGTGATGCGATAGATTTCCATGTCGGGAATGGCGGTCTGCAACATCCCTTCGGCACCGGTGGTGTAACGCTGCAACAGTTGTAGCAACTCCTGCTGCATGGCGGTAAAACGTGCATCGTCAGCCGCGCCCTGCGGGACCGGGTCGGTCTCTTGCGCCAGCATCAGCGGGGAGGAATCATGGACAGCGTGTAGATCGAGCTCCATAAGCTTCTCTCAATGAAGGACAGACGCGACTGTAGCGCGCGCCGGCGATTGCCTGATCCTCTGTGAGCAGCAATCGGAGAATCAGGCAAGAAGTTTGCAGGATCGGGTATGTCATCCGACGAATGCGCAGAAGCACCATCACACCAACTCGCCGCCAGCCTGATGACAATGCCCGTCACCCTTGAAGCTGCGCACCCAAGCACAGAGAATCAGGCAGGAAATCGGCAGCTTTCGGCACGCGTAAATAGCGCCCCGCCCTGCATAATCCTGGCCGAACCCAATCAGATCATCGATCCAGTCAGAACACGCTCTCGGCCATGTTGTACTGCTCCACCACGTTGCGCACGGTGGTGGATTCGGGCTTGTTGACGAAGCGGCATTCGCTCTCTTCCATGCCCATGGTGCAGGCCTTGTGCAGCGGACAGGTAGCAAACAGTTCGGCCACCCAGTCAACGAAGGCGCGCACCTTGGGCGAGAGATGGCGGTTGTGCAGATACACCACCGAGATCGGCAGCGGTGCCGGTTTCCACTGCGACAGCACCTCTACCAGGCGGCCTTCATCGATGTGGCGCGTGACCATGTACAGCGGCGCCTGCACCATGCCGAAGCCTTGCAGCGCACATTCCACGTAGGCATCGGCATCGTTGACGGACAGCTTGCCATCCATCTTCACCTCGCGGCTGACGCCATCGACCACGAAATCCCAGTCGATGGTGCGCCCGGTACGGCTGGAAAAGTAATGCACCGACTTGTGCTGCTGCAGATCTTCCAGGGTATGCGGCACGCCGTGGCGCTCCAGGTAGGACGGCGCGGCGCAGGTCACGGTCTGGAAGGTGCCGATACGGCGCGCCACCATCGAGGAATCCTGCAATTGACCGATGCGGATGACGCAATCCACCGCTTCCTGCACCAGGTCCACCGGGCGGTCGCCCATGCCCATGAGCAGTTCGATGTCCGGGTACTTGGTATAGAAGTCGCACAGGTTGGGCAACAGCATGAGGCGACCGATGGAGCCGGGCACGTCGATGCGCAGGCGTCCTTGCGGACCGCGCGTGACGTTGCGGAAAGATTGTTCGGTCTCATCGACGTCGGCCAGGATGCGCACGCAGCGCTCGTAGTAGGCCGCGCCATCGGGCGTGAGACTGATGCGGCGGGTGGTGCGGTTCAACAGGCGCACCTGCAGCAGGCTCTCCAGCCCCTGGATCAGGGTGGTGACGGTGGTGCGCGGCAGGTTCAGGTTGTCCGCGGCGCGCGTGAAGCTGTTGGCATCGACCACAGCGGTAAAGACTTGCATGGCCTGGAAACGATCCATTGCTCTCTCCTTGGTGCCGGATGCCCGGTGCAGCACCGGGACGGCAAGCGGGGGCAGGACTTCGCAATGCACAGCAGGCGCCGCCCCCGGCGCGCCGAATGGTTCACTCATTGCCTACAAATTACTCACTGAATGAGGCCACATCATGAAGCAATTTCCTATCTCGATTGTTCAGAATGACCGAACAGTGTTGTTGGATTATAGGTGTTTATTCGACACCCTGCTGTGGCGCACAATCCGCCTCATTCTTGGACAAATGGCTTCGGCCCAGGCACTCATCATGTACGGCTCACCTCCGCTGGACATCCGCAATTTCTTCGTTCCCGGCCCGCTGGGACGCATTCCGGTGCGCCTGTACCAGCCGGCGGCAGTAGCCGCCAAGGGCAAAAAACGTCCGCTGGTGATGTACTTCCACGGCGGCGGTTTCACCAGCGGCTCGCTCGATGATGCCGATGCCCCGGCCAGTTTTATCGCACGGCACAACCAGGCCGTGGTGCTCGCGGTGGGCTATGCCCTGGCGCCGGCCAAGCCCTTCCCGGCCGCCCCCGAAGATGCCTTCGCCGCTGCCACCTGGGCCTGCAAGAATGCCGCCGAGCTCAACGTCGACTTGGAGCGCATGGTGGTGGCCGGTGACGATGCCGGTGGCTGTCTGGCCGCCAGCCTCACGCTGATGACCCGCGACCGCTGCGGCAAGCCGCTGGCCGCCCAGGTACTGATCAGCCCGATGCTGGACCCGAGTATGCGCCTGCTGGGTGACGCCAAGCGCCTGCAATCGGACCTCAGCGCAGAGACCTGCGCGGCCAGCTATCGCCAGTACCTGCCGCAGACCATGCAGCGCCTGCATCCCTATGCCGCGCCATTGGAAGTGAGCCGCCTGGCCGGTCTGCCGCCGGCCTTCATCGCCACCGCCGAGCGCGACGTGCTGTGCCCGGAGGCCGAGAAATACGCCTCCAGCCTGATCCGCGCCGGCGTGCCCACGCAGGTCTCGCGCTTTGCCGGCATCACCCATGGCGCCCTGCGCACGCACCTGCCCTTGCTGACCGAGATCGTCAATTTCCTGCGCTGCCGCTTCGCCAGCTTGCGACGCGATGCCACGCCCCCTGAATTCCTGCCGTATCCGCTTCAACCCTCCACTTCACTTTGAGGATAAGAAAATGAATACTCCTGCCCCACTGCGCAAACGCTTCGCTCTGACCGCCACGGTCCTGGCCGTCATCGCCCTCTCGGTCGGTGGCGCCATCTCGGTGGTGGGCCTCTCGGCCAACGCCACCACCGCACCGACTGCCGCTGCAGCCGGCGCCCCGGTGGATGTGGCTGAAGTGGTCCAGCGCCAGATCATCGACTGGCAATCCTATTCCGGCCGCATCGAAGCGGTCGATCGCGTCGAGGTCCGCCCGCTGGTCGGTGGCACCCTGACCGCTGTCCACTTCAAGGATGGTGCGCTGGTCAAGAAGGGCGACGTCCTCTTCACCATCGACCCGCGCCCCTATGAGGCCGAAGTGGCCCGCGCCGAGGCGCAACTGGCTGGCGCCGAAGCCCGTGCCGGCTATACCGCGTCGGACCTGGCCCGTGGCCAGCGCCTGCTGGGTGACAACGCCATCGCCAAGCGCGATTTCGAAGAAAAGCAGAACGCTTCCCGCGAAGCCGCCGCCAATGTCGCCGCTGCCCGCGCTGCCCTGCGCGCAGCGCGCCTGAACCTGGAATACACCCGCATCACCGCACCGGTTTCGGGTCGCATCTCGCGCGCTGAAGTCACGGTGGGCAACGTAGTGAACCCTGGTGCAGCCAATGCGCCGCTGACCACGCTGGTATCGGTGGCCAAGGTCTATGCCTCCTTCGACGTCGATGAACAAAGCTTCCTGAAATACGTCAACCCGGCGCGCGCTGCCGGCACCACGGTGCCGGTGGAACTGGGCCTGGCCAATGAAGACGGCTATTCGCGCCAAGGCCGGGTCGGTTCGGTCGACAACCGTCTGGACACCGCCTCCGGCACCATCCGCGTGCGCGCCATCTTCGACAATGCCGATGGCCAGCTGGTCCCGGGCCTGTATGCCCGCGTGCGCCTGGGTGGCGGTTCGCCCCATGCCGCGGTGCTGATCGATGAAAAGGCCATCGGTACCGACCAGGACAAGCGCTTCGTGATGGTGGCCGACAAGAACAACCATGCCAACTACCGTCAGGTGGTGGTGGGCGCCGGCCACGATGGCCTGGTGGTGATCGAGAAGGGCTTGCAGCCGGGTGAACGCATCGTGGTCAATGGCCTGCAACGCATCCGCCCGGGTGACGCCATCACCCCGACCGTAGTGCCGATGCAGACACAGACGGCTGCCGCACCTGCTGCTGGCGCTGGCAAGGCCTGATCCGACACCAGACCGCTCTCGCATTCAAGGAAAACAAGTCGCAGGGGCTGCAAGGCCCGCTGCCAGGGCGTTTGCATCCTGACGACTGACAAGGAACCTAC